>QGUL01000212.1 GCA_003242425.1 Pseudomonadota bacterium
GTGAAACGACGTCGCGCCGATGATAGTGTGGACTGCCCACGCGAAAGTAGGTCATCGTCAGGACCCCAACCCAAAAAAAGGCCAACCCAAAAGGTTGGCCTTTTTTTATTTGCAGTGCCCAAAAGCCAGTCTGAGACTGGCTGCATTAGCCAGTATGTTAAGACCCTGTGGGTTCCCTGGGTCGGTTTCGCCTTGATGCTTCAACGCTTCAAGGCACGTAGGCGTACTGTTTGTCCCACTTGGAATGCTGGCTGCCGGGTGAGGAACGGCCTGCCGGAAAGTGCTGGTCCGTGAGTTCCAGGGCCGATATGCCGTCGACGTTGAACCTGCGCCATTCCGGGAGGCGGCCGGAGGCGCTTTGGCCGGCGGTTTGGTAGAAAAGCAGTTGCACCGTACCGCGGTATTCCCCGAGTACATGTGGCTCGCCGATACGCGTGTAGCCGCCGTAGCGGAAGCTGATGATGCGTCTCTCCGCGATGGCCTGCAGGAGCTGTCCGGTCACGATTTACCTCAAATGACGGTTTTTTGATTGGAGTGCAGGCGAGACGCCCGGTTTCGGCGAGGTGAAAAAAACGCCGGCCCGAGCCGGCGTTTTCCAGCAAAGCCTTCAGCTTAGTCGGCGACCTTGACGTTGTTCTTGAGCGTCTTGACGCCTTCCACGCCCTTGGCGACCTGACCGGCCTTGAACTGTTGCCACTCGTTGTTGACCGTACCGCTGATGGTCACGTGACCATATTCGGTCGTGGCTTTGAGGGGGAACTTGCCCAGTTCCGGATCCGACTTGAGCGCCGCTTCAACGCGCTTGTTGATGTCGTTGGAATCGACAATGGCGCAGCCGCCGAGAAGTGCGCTGCAAGCCAGTGCTGCCACGAGCAATTGCTTAACGTTCTTCACAATCTCCTCCATTGTTGTGTTTCGTCAAATTACTCGGAAGCTGACTCCGGCCGTATAGCCGGAATTACTAGGCAATGGGCCTGTCCCCTCCGTGGAACGGATCATATTCAGTCCGGTGCCGCCTGAGAAGCCCTTTGTTCATGTCAGTAATTACCCTTAGGTGAAATCCCTGGATCGGGTCTGCAGCGGACCGAGCAGGGCGCTGTGGTCCAGGAGCCGGCGGGCAATGAGATGCACGACCTCGCCGTTGCGCTCGACGAGCCCGTGCACGGTCAGCAGCCGGGCATCCAGCAGCTCCTTTCGCTGCCGTTCGGCCAAGCGGGCCCAGACCACGACATTGGCAGTGCCGGTCTCGTCCTCCAAAGTGACGAAAATGACGCCCGATGCCGTGCCTGGGCGCTGGCGGCAGGTCACCAAGCCGCTCACGCGGACGAGCCGGCCTGCATGTGCGGCGACTTCGCGGGCTTCGATGCTGCCGAGCCGCTGCAATTTGGGACGCAGCAGCGCGAGCGGATGGCGCCCGAGCGTCAAACCCAGGCTGGCGTAATCGGCAAGGATCTCTTCCGCTTCTTCCGGTGCGGGCAATTCGATTGCGGGTTCGGCGACGGGCGCATCGCGTAACAGGTGCTTGCGCGTCTGCACGCCGGCGGTTTCCCAATAGGCTTGGCGCCGGTGGCCGGCCAAGCTGCTCAAGGCGCCGGCGTGCGCCAGGCTTTGCAGATCGGCCTGGGTCAGCTCGGCGCGGCGGCTGAGGTCGCCCACATCCGCGAAGGGAGCGGCATGGCGTGCCTCGACGATGCGGATCGCGCTCGATTGCGCCAGACCCTTCACCATGCGCAAGCCCAGACGTACGGCAGGCTGTCCACGGACATCGGGTTCGAGGGTGCAGTCCCAGTCGCTACGACAGACGTCGACGGGACGCACCTCCACGCCGTGCCGCCGCGCGTCCTGCACCAGTTGCGAGGGCGAATAGAAGCCCATGGGCTGGCTGTTGAGCAGCCCCGCAAGGAAGGCAGCCGGATGATGGCATTTGAGCCAGGCCGAGTCGTAGGCGAGTAGGGCGAAACTGGCTGAATGCGATTCGGGGAAGCCGTATTCGCCGAAACCCTCGATCTGCTTCCAGATCCTGCGTGCGAATTCCAGGCTGTAGCCTTTCTTCAGCATCCCTTCCAGGAGCTCCTGTTCGAACTGATCCAGGCTGCCTTTGCTGTGCCAGGAGGCCATGGAACGGCGCAGCTTGTCGGCGCGGTCGGCGCTGAAGCCGGCGGCGACCATCGCCAGTTGCATGACCTGCTCCTGGAAGATCGGCACACCCAGCGTGCGTTCGAGAACTGGACGCAGTTCTTCGCTCGGATAAGTGATGGGCTCTCCTGCGCGCTGCCGTTCGCGTTGGGCGAGATAGGGATGCACCATGCCGCCCTGAATGGGTCCGGGCCGTACCAGCGCGACTTCGACCACCAGGTCGTAGAAATTCGCGGGCTTCATGCGCGGCAGCATGCTCATCTGCGCGCGCGACTCGATCTGGAACACGCCCACGGTGTCTGCCGCCTGGATCATGCGGAAGGTGGCTTCGTCGCCGTCGGGAATGTCCTGCAGCCTGAGCCGCCAGCCGTGGAAGGCGTTCAGCAGGTCCAGCGTCTTGCGGAGGGCGGTGAGCATGCCGAGCGCGAGCACGTCGACCTTCATCAGGCCCAGCGCTTCGAGATCGTCCTTTTCCCATTGGATGACGCAGCGATCCTGCATCGCCGCGTTTTCGATCGGCACGAGTTCGCACAGCAGCCCGCGCGCGATGACGAAACCGCCGACATGCTGCGACAGATGGCGCGGGAACCCGACCAATTGCTGCACGAGTTGCAGCAACTGAAGCGTTCGTGGCGATGCGGGATCGAACCCCGCCTCGCGTGCACGCTCGAGCAAAGCCCCGTGACTGTCCCACCAGGCGAGTTTGCGGGCGAGCCGCTCGATCTGTTCCGCTTCGAAGCCGAGCGCCTTCGCTACGTCTCGCACTGCGCTGCGCGGCCGGTAACGGATCACGGTCGCGGCGAGTGCCGCGCGATCGCGTCCGTACTTGCCGTAGATGTATTGGATGACTTCCTCACGCCGTTCGTGTTCGAAGTCGACGTCGATGTCCGGCGGTTCATTGCGCTCGCGCGAGATGAAACGTTCGAACAGCAGACTGCTGCGCGCCGGATCGACTTCGGTGATGCCGAGCGCGTAGCAGACGGCGGAATTCGCGGCCGAGCCGCGCCCCTGGCAGAGGATGCCCTGTTCGCGAGCGAAATTCACCACGTCGTAGACCGTGAGGAAGTAGGGTTCGTAGCGCTTCTCTTCGATGAGCGCGAGCTCGTGTTCGATCTGCTGCCGCACCGGATCGGGAATGCGTTCGCCGTAGCGCCTCACCAGTCCCTTTTCCACTTCCTTGCGCAGATAGCTCGCCGCGGTCTCGCCGGGCGGCACGATCTCTTCCGGATATTCGTAGCGCAGTTCTTCGAGGGAGAAACTGCACAGCGATGCGATGCGCAAGGTCTCGTCGAGCAGTTCGCGCGGATAGATCCGCGCCAGCTCCACACGCGAACGCAGATGACGCTCGGCGTTGGAGAAAAGCGCATGTCCGCAGTCGTGCACGGGGTTGCCGAGCCGGATGGCGGTCAGCGTGTCCTGCAGCGGCTGGCGCGAGCGCACATGCATGTGTACGTCGCCGGCTGCCACCAGCGGCATGCCGCTATGACGCGAAAGCGCCTGCAAGGCGGCCAGACGTGCGCGATCGTCCGGGCCGCGCAGCAGTTCGGCAGCGATCCACGCGCGATCGGGGAAACAATGCGCCAGCCAGCGCGCGGCGGCGTTGTCGCTGACGTCGTTGCAGGGGATCAGCAGCGCCAGGCAGTCGGGCAGGCCGGCTTCCAGATCCGCCATCTTCAACTCGTAGCGACCTTTGGCGGCGCGGCGCCGCGCACGGGTGATGAGCGTGCACAGCCGGCCGTAGCCGTCGCGGTTCTGCGCGAGCAGCACGAGCTTGGGGCCGGCCGCGAGACTGACTTCGGTGCCGACGATGAGCTTGAGTCCGACCTCTTTCGCCGCCAGATGCGCACGCACCACGCCCGCCATCGAGCACTCGTCGGTGAGGGCGAGCGCGGCATAGCCTTGCGCATGCGCCTGCTGCACCAGTTCTTCCGGATGCGAGGCGCCGCGCAGGAAGCTGAAGTTGCTCAGGCAATGCAGCTCGGCATAGCCCGGCAGCAGCGCGTTCATGCGAACCATCCGTGCAGGTACCAGCCGCGCGCGGCGACGCGGTAGATCCAGAGCAGGGCGCGCGCCGGCGTCTGGGCGATGAAGTAATCGCGCCTTTCGTAAGCACCGTCCCACCAGCCGGACTGGATGCGCTCCGGTCCCATGAGCAGCTTGAGCGGGCCTTCGTAGTGGGGCACGCCTTGGCG
>QGUL01000213.1 GCA_003242425.1 Pseudomonadota bacterium
GCCCAGCCGGTCCCGGCCGATCAGCAGGCGTTGCCGCTCGCCGTCCCAGAGCGCGAAGGCATACATGCCGTTCACGTGCTGCAGGAAATCCTCGCCGTACTCGCGATAGAGGCCGAGCAGCACTTCGCAGTCGGACCGGGTCTTGAAGCGATGCCCCCTGGCTTCGAGGTCGCGGCGCAGCTCGCGGTAGTTGTAGATCTCGCCGTTGCATACCAGCCAGTACTTCCCGTCCGTGCTCGACAGCGGCTGGCGGCCGCCGGCGAGATCGATGATCGACAGGCGCCGCATGCCGATTGCGCACGGCCCTTCGACGTACTGGCCCTCGTCGTCCGGGCCGCGGTGCGCCGTCACGTTGCCCATGGGCGGCAGCCACGCCGCGTCGGCCGGTGCGCCGTCGAATCGATAGAAGCCGTAGATGCCGCACATGGTGACGCCTCAGACCGCGAGCGGCGTGCGGCCGCGCGAAGGAAGTTGCCGGTAGACGTGGACGTAGCGCGCCGCGCTGCTTGCCCAGGTGCGCTCGGTTTCCACGAAACGGCGCGCCTTGGCCCGCACCACATCCCAGCCCGAACGTTGCGCGAGCACCGCTTCGATGGTGGCGGCCAGCGCATAGACGTCCCCGGCGCGGAACAAATAACCGGTCTCGCCGTCGCGGATCAGTTCGCGGTGTCCGCCCACGTCCGAGGCAATCAGCACCCGCCCTTGGGCCATCGCTTCCAGCGGCTTGAGCGGGGTGACGATTTCGGTGAGCCGCATCGGACGGCGCGGATAGACCAGCACGTCGATCAGGTCGTAGTAATGCTGGATCTCGTCGTGCGGCACGCGGCCGGCGAACACCACCCGGTTGTCGATGCCCAGGTCGCGCGCCTGCTTGCGCAGCGCCTGTTCCTGCGGCCCGCCCCCCACCAGCAGCAAGCGCAGCTCCGGCCGGCGTGCGGCGAGTTGCGACACGGCGTCGATGAGCAGATCGAGCCCTTCGTAGGCATAGAAGGAGCCGGCAAAGCCGAGCACCGTCGCGCCTTCCAGGCCCAGGCGCCGGCGCAGCGTGAGATCGGGCGCACCGCCGACGCGGAAGACGCGCGGGTCGACGGCGTTGGGGATGACCGTCACGCGCTCCGGTTCGATGCCGCGCAGCGTGATGTCGCGCCGCAGGCCTTCGCAAATGGTGGTGATGTGGTCCACGTGACGCAGCGCGAAGCTTTCCAGCGCGCGCGAGGCGCGGTAACGCAGGCTGCCTTCGGTGGTGGTGCCGTGATCGACCGCGGCGTCCTCCCACAGCGCGCGCAGTTCGTACACCACCGGTAGACGGTACTTGTGCGCGACACGGATCGCCGGCAGCACGTTGAGCACGGGCGAATGCGCGTGCAGCACATCCGGCTTGTAACGGCGCACCAGCTCGTCGATGCGCCTGGCGGTGGCGCGCATCTCGTCCAGATAGATCGCGCCCGGCAGCCGGTGCCAGGGCTTCGGTTTCAGGAGCGTGCGATGAAACACCCAGCCGTCCACTTCCTCCACCGGCATGCTCGGCACGCTGTGGCGCGGCGTGGTGAGCTGGATGGTCTCCCAGCCTCGGGCACGCTGCTCGCGCAGGAGCGACACGGTCCGGAACACATAGCCGCTGTGCAGCGGCAGCGAGTGATCGAGGATGTGCAGGATGCGCATGCTCAGACCTCGCTCGTCAGCGTGACGGGAGAGCCGGCGGCCGGAGCCTGCGGCGGCGTCTTGATCCGCGTGACCACGTAGGCGTACTTGCCGGTCGGCTCCGGTTCGATCCGGTCCAGGAATTCGGGCTCGACCTGCACCGGCCCGAGGAAATAGCGGAATTGCTCGACGATCTTCGGCATGGCGGCGCGCGCGTCGAATTCGTCGGTCACCACGAGCTGCAGACGGATGCGTTCGAGCGATTCCTGGATCACCTTGAACTGCCGCATGCCGGGCAGGCGCCGCAGCAAGGCGCCGAAGGTCACCGCGTGCACGCGCGCGCCGTTGTGGGCGTAGAGCAGATCGAGGCTGCGGCCCTGGATCTCCTTGATGAGCGGCAGCCCGCGCCCGCACAGGCAGGGCGTGTCGTCGAGCGCGGCGATGTCGCCGTTCTTGAAACGGATGAAGGGGAAGTCGTGCGAATGCAGATGCGTGATCAGCACTTCGCCCGGCTCGCCCGGCGGCAGCGGCCGCCCCTGCTCGTCGACGATTTCCACGATCATGTCCTCGGCCGTGATGTGCAGGCCGCCGTGCGGACATTGATGGGCGATGAAACCGGAGTCGCGCCCGCCGTAGCCGTTCGCCACCGGGCAGCCGAAGCCGCGTTCGATCCAGTCGCGTTCGTAGGGATAGAGCCGCTCGGCGGTGGGGAAACGAACTTTGATGCCCTGACGCGTCAAATCGATGCCGCGCTCGATGGCGCGCTGTGCGACCAGCGCGAGCGAGGACGGATAGCCGAACAGCATCTTCGGCCGCATGCGCCGGATCTCGGCGATCACTTCGTCCATGCGCTCGGTGGTGAGCGCCATGGTGGACATGGTCCTGGTGCGCAAGAGACGGTCGCGCAGTTCGCGCAGCCGGTCCTGCGCCTTGATTTCGATGGGCGAGCTCCAGCACACGATTTCCGGGTCGCCGATGTCCACGCCCCACCAGCGCGTCGCGCGCCATTTCGCCGCGACGTCCGCGCTCTTGCGGCCGATGCCGGTCTTGAAGCGCAGCGGATTGCCGGTGGAACCGGTGGTGTATTGCCAGGGCAGCCGCTTCGCCGCTTCCGTGCCCATGCGGTCGCCTTCCACGCGGATGATGTCCTTGGTGAGGATCGGCAGGCGCCGCAAGTCCTCGATGCGTTCGACGCGGCGCGGATCGAAGCGCGCGCGCGCGAAGGTCTCGCGGTAGTACGGCACGTGCTCGCCGGCGAAGGCGAGCAGACCGCGCAGACGTTCGAGCTGCAGGCGTTGCAACCGCTCGCGGTCGTACCACTGCGTGCGCATGAGCTCGCGCAGCATGGCGACGCTGCGATGCCCCTTCAGCCGCTCGTGCAGCGGGAAGATCACGTTCGCGCACAGCCTGGTGTAGAAGTCGCCCATGTTCTCTTGATGCGCTTCCTAGCTGGCCTGCCGCAGGACGCCGGCGGGCTCGTTCAATTCGGTCCGACGTACGAACGCGTCGAACATCAACAGCGACCACAGCACGGCGCTGTGGTCGCGCAAGCCGGATTGATGCTGGTCGACCAGCCGCTGCAATTGCGCGCGGTTGAAGAAACCGGTGTCGAGCAGGCGCGGCCCGAGCACCGCCGCGCGCACGCGGTCGCGCAGCGGACCGCGGAACCAGCGTGCCAGCGGCACGGCGAAGCCGCGCTTCGGCCGGTAAAGGATTTCCTTCGGCAGGTGCGCTTCCATCGCCTTCTTGAGCAGGTATTTGCCCTCCTGCCCGCGCAGCTTGAGGGACGAAGGCAGGCTCGCCAGCCATTCGACCAGCGGATGGTCCATGAGCGGCTCGCGCACTTCCAGCGAATGCGCCATGCTGGCGCGGTCCACCTTGGTGTTGATGTCGCCGACCAGATAGGTCTTCAGATCGAGGTACTGCACCAGCGCGAGCGGGTCCTCGACGTCGGCGCGCGCGGCGTGGCGATGGAAGACTTCCACCGCGTTGTAGCCGCCCAGTTGCGCGCGGAAGCTGCCGCTGTAGAGCGCGCGGCGGGCGTCGTCGCGCAGGATCGAGACGCCGGTGAAATACGCTTCGACGGCATCGCGCGATAGCGCCTGGAACGTGGCTTTGGCGCGCAGCACGCGCGGCGCCCAGTCGGCCTTGGGATAGACGCGCCCGAGCAGCCCGAACACCGGGCGGCGCAGTGCGAGCGGCAGCGCGCCGCGCATGCGCTCTTCCGCAAGATGCAGGCGGTAGCGCCGGTACCCGGCGAAGCTCTCGTCGCCGCCGTCGCCCGACAGCGCGACCGTGACGCGCTTGCGCGCAAGCTGGCAGACCCGGTAGGTGGGAATGGCCGAGCTGTCGGCGTAGGGTTCGTCGTAGAGCGCGGCGAGCGTGTCGATGAGATCGAAATCGTCGCTGCCCACCTGCTCGACGTAGTGACGGGTGCCGTAGCGCTCGGCCACTTGTCTGGCATAGGCGCTTTCGTCGTAGGCCGGCTCGTCGAAGGCGATGGAACAGGTGTTGACGGGCTCGTCCGATACCTGCGCCATGGTCGCCACCACGGCGCTGGAATCCACGCCGCCCGACAGGAAAACCCCCAGCGGCACTTCGGACATGAGCCGCATGCGCACCGATTCGCGCAGCCGCGCCTGCAATTCGTCGAGCGCATCGTCCAGGGC
>QGUL01000214.1 GCA_003242425.1 Pseudomonadota bacterium
GAATAAGAACAGCACACTCGTCGAGACGAAAGCCGCGGTATGCCGCCGCGGCTTTTTTTATGCGTTCGAGGCGGATTTCGAGCGCGATATCGGGATGGAAAAGCGTCGCACCCGCTTACAGCGTCGCGCACGCGGCGCACGGCGAATCCTGTGCGGGTTCCGTTCGTCGAGCGGAAAAACGCGTTTTTGCCCGCTTTGTGGGCAACAGTCGCGACACGTTCGTTTCGCACAGACGCATCGTTGCGCAGAGCCTATCCGGCGGCGTCGTGACGCCCGAACGCTCCTTGGACGGGCGCAGTTGATGCATTTGCACAGTGCGGGCGTACATGGAGAGGTCGTTGTGCAAATCACGGGCGTGATGCCGGGCGCGAAACGCATCCGGTGCCATCGTGCGAACGCGGCGTTTTCGAAAACGAGGAGACGGTCATGAACGCTTTGGTACCAAGGAAAGTGGCAGCGCTGTGCGCGATCGCACTGCTTGGCGCCGCCTTGCCGACCTTGTCATGGGGACAAGGCAGCACCGGTCCGGTCGAGCGGCATAACATGCGCGGTATTGGCTACAACGATCTGCAAGGACGCAGCGCCTATCAGCCGTGGATCGAAAACCAGGGCGGGCGCTTCATCGCCTACGTCGGTCATCACGGCGGTTCGGCTCTGAATCCGTTGACGGGCCAGATTGAGGCCAACGGGACGTCGATCGTCGACGTCACCAATCCCGCAAGCCCCAAATATCTGTTCCACATCCCCGGGCCGGCAGGTGCCGGTGAATCAGGTGGCGCGCAGATGGTGCGGGTGTGTTCGGGTGATGTGCTGCCGAAGGGCGAGGCCGGCCAGTACTACCTGCTGCGGGCCACGGGCGGCGGATCGCACGAGGTGTACAACGTCACCGATCCCGAGCATCCCACGCTCGTCACGGTCGTTGTGGACGGTCTGAACGACACGCACAAGAACTGGTGGGAATGCGAGACCGGGATGGCGTACCTGGTGTCCGGCGTACCGGGTTGGAATGTCAACCGGCATCTGCAGATTTTCGATCTCAGCGATCCGGCCAATCCGGTCTTCGTGCGCAACTTCGGCCTTCCGGGCGATCAGCCCGGCAGCACGCCCGATCCCGACAATCCGAACCCGGGCCTGCACGGGCCGATCGTCGTCGGGGATCGCGTGTACATGGGCTACGGCACCGGCAGGAACGGCATCATCCAGATTCTCGACAAGAACATTCTGCTGAATGGAGATCCGGAGCCCACCGAGGAAAATCTGCTCGCGCCGCAGATCACGCGTGTGGAACTCGGCCCGCTGCACGGCGCGCACACGGTGTTGCCGATGCTCCATGTCACCCCGCCAGAGTTCGAGGACTTCACACGTGGCACGACGCGCGACATGCTTGCGATCGTCAACGAGGCGGGCGGTAGCGGCGGATGTAACGAGGCCCATCAGATGGCGTACATGATGGACATAACCACGGAAACGGAGCCGTACATCGCGTCCAACTACCACGTCGATCCGAACAGCAGCCAGTTCGGCAACTTCTGCGAACGCGGCGGTCGCTTCGGCGCGCACGCCTCGCACGAGAACATGAACAATCCGTACGGCAACAAGGTCCTGTTCATTTCGTACTTCAATGCGGGCGTTCGCGCCGTCGATGTGCGCAACCCCTGGTCGCCGCGCGAACTCGGCTACTACATTCCGAGGATTAACCCGCGGACCGAGGAACGTTGCTGGGATGCGGACGGCGATGGCGTCGAGCAATGCGCGTTCGTCATCCAGACCAACAACGTCGAGGTGGACGACCGCGGCTTCATCTATGCGGTGGACCGGGCGAACGCGGGTATGCACATCATCGACCTGACCGATGAGGCGAAGCAGGAGCTGACCCGCAGACCTGAGGCCGGCACGCCGCCGTATCAGGAATAAGCGCAGCACGCGCGAGCCGCGGCTTTTTTACTGCCCGAGCGCGCGCAGATAGAAGCGCAACACCCGTTCGCCCATGTCCGGCGCCAGGCAGTCGAAGATTGCAAGGTCTCGCATCGCGCGCAGCCAGGTGAGCTGCCGTTTCGCCAGTTGCCGTGTGGCAAAGATGCCCCGGTCGCGCATTTCCGCCGCGTCGTATTCGCCTTCGAGGTGCAGCCAGGCTTGCCGGTAGCCCACGCAGCGCATCGACGGCAGGCCGGCGTGCAGGGGATAACGTTCCCGCAAAGCGCGCAGTTCCTCGACCAGCCCCGCTTTAAGCATGTCGTCGAAGCGCCGGGCGATGCGGGCGTGCAGTACGGCGCGGTCGCCCGGCACGAGCGCGGCTTCGATCAGCCGGAAGGGCGGCGCAGTTTCGCGCGAGCCGACGAGCGCGGACATCGGCCTGCCGGTGAGACGGTAGACCTCCAGCGCGCGCTGGATGCGTTGCGCATCGTTGGGCTTGAGCCGCGCGGCCGTTTGCGGATCGACGTGTGCGAGCTCCGCGTGCAGGGCGGGCCAGCCGCGCGCGGCCGCTTCGCGGTCGATTTCCGCGCGGATGGCAGGATCGGCCTGCGGCAGGTCGGACAGCCCTTCGCGCAGCGCCTTGAGATACAGCATCGTCCCGCCGACCAGCAGCGGGATGCGTCCGCGCGCATGGATTTCGTTCATGAGGCGCAGTGCGTCCTCGCGAAAGCGCGCGGCGGAGTAGGCCTCCGTAGGATCGATGATGTCGATCAGATGGTGCGGCACGGCGCGCCGCTCTCCGGCTGTCGGCTTTGCCGTGCCGATGTCCATGCCGCGATAGACCTGCGCCGAGTCGACGCTGACGATTTCCACGGGCAGTGCCGTGGCGAGCCGCATCGCCAGGGCGGACTTGCCGCTGGCGGTCGGCCCCATGAGTACCAGCGCGGGAGGCAGCACAGCGGACATCAGCGGCCGCGCATGAACAGCTTGTCGAGATCGGCCAGGGTCATCTGATACCAGGTGGGCCGGCCGTGGTTGCATTGGCCGGAGCGTTCAGTCGCTTCCATGTCGCGCAGCAGCGCGTTCATCTCCGGCACGCTGAGCGCCCGGCGCGCGCGCACGGCGCCGTGGCAGGCCATGGTGGCGAGCAACTCGTTCTGGCGTTCGTTGAGCACCTGGCTCGCGCCGTAGTCGCGGATGTCCTTGAGCAGCGCGCGGGCGAGGGCGGGCACGTCACCGTTGGCGAGCAGATCGGGCACCGCACGCACGGCGATCGCCGTGGGCGAGATCGCGGCCATTTCGAAACCGAGCTGCGCGAGCGTGTCGCCGTGTTCCTCCACCGTCGCGACGTCGAGCGCGTCGGCGTGGAAGGTGACGGGAATGAGCAGCCGCTGGGCCGTCATCTTGTGTTGCGCGAGCGCCTGCTTGAGTTTCTCGTACAGGATGCGCTCGTGCGCCGCATGCATGTCCACGAGCACCAGACCTTGCGCGTTCTGCGCCAGGATGTAAATGCCGTGCAACTGCGCGAGCGCATAGCCGAGCGGCGGAACGGCGCTCTCGCTGTCGGATTGCGGCGCCGGGACGGGTGCCGGCGCGGGCGCGCGGGTCTCGGCCGCCGCATCGGCGAACATCGAGGTGTAGGTCTCGACGGGTTGGGCAATCGCGAGGCTGTCCTGCATGCGGTAGGGCGGCGGCGCGCTGCCGCCGGAGACATGACGCGCCGGATCGGTGACGGGCGCAGGACTCACGGCGACCGAACCCGCCAGTGCGCGCGAGACGGCGTGATAGACGAATTGATGGACGGCGCGCGAGTCGCGGAAGCGCACCTCGATTTTCGCCGGGTGCACGTTGACGTCGACCGCGCCGGGATCGATCTCGAGGAACAGCACATAGGCCGGGTGGCGGTCGCCGTGCAGCACGTCCGCATAGGCTTCGCGCAGCGCGTGGGAAAGCAGCTTGTCGCGCACGAACCGGCCGTTGACGTAAACGTACTGCGCGTCGCGGCTTGCGCGCGCGTGGGCGGGCGAGGCGGCGAAGCCGCGCAGGGCAATGCCCGGCACTTCCACCGCCACTTCGCGTGCCGTCTGCTGCAATTCGTTGCCGAGGACGGCGGCGACGCGCGCGGCGAAGCTCGTGGCCGGCAGATGCGCGCTGACACGGCCGTTGTGCTTGAGCGTGAAGCTCACGTCCGGGCGCGCGAGCGCCATGCGCTGGAACACCTCGTTGCAGTGGGCGAATTCGGTCGCCTCGGTGCGCAGGAACTTGCGCCGTGCTGGGGTGTTGAAATAGAGGTCGTTCACTTCCACCGTGGTGCCCACCGCATGGGCGGCGGGTTCAACCGGGTCGGGCGGCCCGCCTTCGGCGCGGATGCGGAAGGCGTGGGGCGCATCAGCAG
>QGUL01000215.1 GCA_003242425.1 Pseudomonadota bacterium
TAACTGTTTGGTGGGTTCGGGATGTGGTTAAGGGGCCGGCCGGCACCCCTCCCCCAACGCCGGTTGCATGCAGGTGCTGCGTTACGGCAACGCGCGCGTCCTGACGCTCGGCCTGGAAGTCGTGCTGCCCTCGGGCGATATCTGGGACGGGCTGCGCACGCTGCGCAAGGACAACAGCGGCTACAACCTCAAGCAGCTCTTCATCGGCGCCGAGGGCACCCTGGGCGTGATTACGGGCGCGGTGCTGAAGCTCTTCCCCAAACCCGCCGCCAAAGTGGTGGCTCTGGTCGGGCTCGATTCCCCGCGCGCCGGGCTCGCTTTGCTGGAACACCTGCAGAGCCGCTGCGGCGAGCGGCTGAACGCCTTCGAGCTCATGTCGGCGATCTGCATGCAGCTCGTGCTCAAGCATTTCCCTGCCTCGCCGCGTGTGTTCGAGACCGGGTATGCGCAGTACGCGCTGATCGAGCTGACCGATACCGAGGACCAGGCGGCCTTGCAACGCCGCGTGGAAGGCGCCCTGGAGGCGGCTGTGGCCGGGGGGATTGCGCGTGCATTCCGGCTCGCCGCCGACGAGGCCGAGGCGCGCGGCTACTGGTCGCTGCGCAAGAACATCTCCGACGCGCAGGCCGCGGAAGGGCGCAACATCAAGCACGACATCTCCCTACCGATCGGCTGCATCGCCGATTTCCTGGACGAAACCGACGCGCTGCTGCGGCAGGCCTTCCCGGGCGTGCGCATGGTGACCTTCGGCCATCTGGGCGACGGCAACCTGCATTACAACGTCGCCCACCCGCCGGGCGAGGACGAAGCGGCTTTCATGGCGAAGCAGCCGGAAGTCACGCGCATCGTGCATGACAGTGTGCACCGCTACGGCGGCAGCATCGCGGCCGAACACGGCATCGGCCAGTACAAGCGCGGCGAAATCCTGCGCTACAAGTCGCCGCTGGAAATGGAGCTCATGCGGGCGCTCAAGCGCACCCTGGACCCGCAGGGCATCATGAATCCGGGAAAGGTGCTCTGAGCCGCAGGCTGAGGTAAAATCCGCGCCTCTTTTCCGGAGAGGTGACCGAGTGGTCGAAGGTGCACGCCTGGAAAGCGTGTGTACGCCAAAAGCGTACCGCGGGTTCGAATCCCGCTCTCTCCGCCAATGAATTCAAATTCTTAGCGCGTAACCAACGGGTTGCGCGCTAAGAATGCCACCTGTTCTCCCGCCAGTTGTATTTGCCCGGCAACGAACCCATCGAACCGTAAGCGCATGCGCGGCGTTCGCAAATTCGTCGCTGCCGCGCTGCTTTGCCTGCCGGTTTCGGCAGTTGTTGCCTGCACCGTGGTCGGCGTGCAAGACGGCGACACATTGACAGCGTTATGCGCGCGGCAGCAGATCCGAGTCAGGCTTGCAGAGATCGACGCGCCGGAGCGCCGGCAACCGTTCGGCGCGCGCCCGCCAATCGCTGGCCGAGCTGTGTTTCAAGCGGCCGGTGAAACTCAAGACGGTCGATGTAGACCGATACGGGCGCACTGTGGCGCGCGTGTATTGCGACGGCGTCGATGCCAACGCCGAGCAAGTGCGCCGCGGCATGGCCTGGGTGTACGTTCGCTATGCGCGCGATCCGGCGTTGCGCAGCCTGGAGGCGGAGGCACGCCGCGCCAGGCGAGGGCTGTGGTCGGATTCGCTGCCGGTGCCCCCGTGGGAATGGCGCCGCAACCGCGCTTAGTGGTGCCGTGCCGCCTTGGGCGCGCTTTGCTCGCGCCGGCGCACCGCGGCGGCGCGTAAGGGGCGCATCGACTGAGCCTCTGCACCCCTGAAACTCCGCGCACAACGGAGACGGCGAACGAGAGTACGACGCGCGACGATGCCCCTCGCGCATATCCGGCTCATTGCCTGCGCACGCTGGGCGGAAAGAAGTACCGGTGCGGCCGGTTGTCAAGCCGGCGCTCCGGGTTGATCTGCGCGGTCAGCCGGGCCGTGACGGAGCAAATCGGCCAGCAGCACCAGTTGCGGAATCCCGCGCCTGTCGCAGACAAGCACCGCGTTCTGACGATAGCGGTGCGCCAGCCGCTTCGCGTTCTTCCGGTCGAGTCTTAACGCGAGCACGCTCGGTTCGCGCCACTGCCCGTCGGTGCCGATGCCTTCTCCCGGAAGCACGATGCATCCCAGCCGTTTCAGCTCCGCGATCAGACGCTTTTGCGCCGCTTCGTTCATCCCGCGCGGGCGCGGCCTGCTGCGCGGATGCCAGGCGGTGATGAACGCCGCGCTGCGCGCGCGATGGCGATGCAACAGCAGCGTGAGGCGCGGCTCGCGCACGCTCACGCGCAGTTCGAAACGCTCGCTGCGCCGCGCGCCGTACACGCGATACGCGGTTGTTAAATAGCTTTGCAGCAATGAACGAGGCCTTTCCATGGTAGTCCGCCTGTACTGCAATGAAATCGGAGGAAGCGACGGGCACCATTCTTGCGGACTGCACGTCAGCTTTCCGGACACTTTGCACGGCAGGAGCAAAGGTAGCAGGAGGAAGTGATCATGACAGCGAAGGGCAACGTTTATCCGGATGCGGAGGGCCCGCGCAAAGGGGGCGGGCGCCGGTGGGGCCTCGGCAATCTGCTCAATACACTGGCGGAGGAGATTTCGGAACGCGGCGGGTTCGGGGCGTCGCGCGGCAGATCGGTGCATGCGGCGGAGGACGTCCGTTGCCCGTGGTGCCAGGGCGACGTTTACCGGGTGCGGCGGCGGATGATCGACCGCTTCGCCAGCGTGCTGTCGCCGCGCCAGCGTTATCGCTGCATGTCCTGGAGCTGCCGCTGGGAAGGCACGCTCCGCGTCAAGCGCTAGGCTGAAAACTGCGCCGGCGCGCAGCCGGTGAGCCCGGCCGTCGCACGGCCGGTAAAATAGGCGCTTCGCGAAAATGAGCAGGACAAACAATGAGCATTGCGGAGCGTCTCGCAGCGGAGGAGCGGTCGACGCAGCAATCCATCTCCGTCGACCTGAGCGCGGTGATCGTCACGGTCGACGACGAGCAACCCAAGGTCCTCGCCATCCGGACCGATAAGGCCGATGCGCTGCCCTCCGGTCCGCTCGAACCCCGTCATCGCACGCTGGAAGCGGGTTTGCGCGCGTGGGTGGAAACTCAGACGCGCCAGACGCTCGGTTATGTCGAGCAGCTCTATACCTTCGGCGACAGCGGACGCAGCGCTGCGACGGGGGCGAATACCCGCTCGCTGTCCATCGGCTATCTAGCGCTGGTGCCCGAAGCGCAGCCGCCGGGCACGCCGGACGCCGAGTGGCGCAACTGGTACCGCTACTTTCCCTGGGAAGACTGGCGCAACGGGCGGCCGCCCATCCTCGACGAGATCGCGGCCGGGCTCAAGGCCTGGGTCGCGCAGGCCGAGGACGCTTCGCAGCGCAGACTGCGCGAAGCGCGCGTGCGGCGTACCTTCGGCAACCGCAACCGGCCGTGGAACGAGGAGCCGGTGCTGGACCGTTACGAGCTGCTATACGAAGCGGGACTTGTACCGGAAGCGCACCGCGACGGCCGCAAAACCTCTGGCAAGCCCATTAGCGCGGGCGAACCGATGTTCGCCGACCATCGCCGCATTCTCGCCACGGCGATCACGCGGCTGCGCGGCAAGATCAAATACCGTCCCGTGGTCTTCGAGCTGATGCCCGAGATGTTCCCGCTGCTGCATCTGCAACGCACGGTGGAGGCGCTCGCCGGCGTGCGCCTGCACAAGCCCAATTTCCGGCGCCTGGTGGAAGGGCAGGGACTGGTCGAGGACACAGGGGCGTATACCACCGAGACCGGCGGACGGCCCGCACGCCTGGTGCGCTTTCGCAGCGAGGCGCTGCTGGAGGGTATGACGGGCGGCATCCGCCTGCCGGTGGTGCGCAGTTGAACTAAGGCGCTGTATTTACGTTGTTTCCCCTTTAAACCCTTGCGCAAACACGGGATTGCGGGGCACTTCGGACAAGTCGAAAATAGCGCGGCGCGGCTCTTGACGGTCTTATTCTCAGGGCTAGAATAACGTCAACCGAGTGTAACTCGGTTTTATTGTTCGCTACATATACTCAAGGTGAGCATAATGACCGCAACCGCCGCAGTGCAGTCGACCGCGCTTCGTTACACGGAGCGTTTCACGCCCGAGATCGCGGAGCGTACCGCGCCCATCTACGAACGCGTGAAAAGCGTGGTGCCGGAAATCCTGTGGCCGAAGTACGCGCCGGACATCGACGCGATCCTGCGGCTGAAGAGGGAGCCAAACGGGTCAACCCGGGGCAACAACATCAAAACCCGGACCTCTCCTTTAACACA
>QGUL01000002.1 GCA_003242425.1 Pseudomonadota bacterium
AAACAGTGGGAGGAACGGCTGTACTCGCTGCAGGTTAAAGCCGAACTGCCGAGTTTCGAGGCGGGGCAGTTGCCCAAGCTCGCGCTGGCGATCAACGGCGAGATGGTGGCGCGGCCCTACTCCTTCGTGAACGCGCCGAAGGAGCGGCCGTACGAGTTCTACTACGTCGTAGTGCCCGAAGGGCCGCTCACGCCGCGGCTGGCGAAACTCGAGCCGATGGACAACATCTACCTCGCGCCCGCGCCCTCGGGTTTTCTGGTGCTTTCCGAAGTGCCCGAATGCGACAACCTGTGGATGCTTTCCACCGGCACCGGGCTGGGGCCCTTCCTTTCCATCCTCAAGACCGAGACGCCGTGGAAGCGTTTCGAGAAGATCGTGCTCGTGCACGCGGTGCGCTACGGTGCCGAGCTCGCCTATCGCGACCAGATCGAGCGGCTGCAGAACGCCTATCCGGATCAGCTGCAGGTCATTTCCTTCGTCAGCCGGGAAAAGCATCCGGGCGCGCTGTCCGGCCGCATTCCCGAGGCGATCGCCGACGGCCGGCTGGAGAAGGCGGCCGGTCTGAAGCTGGTGCCGGAGAACACTCATGTCATGCTGTGCGGCAATCCCGCCATGGTGTCTGCGGTGACGGAACTGCTCAAGACGCGCGGCATGAAGAAGCATCGCCGGCGCGATCCCGGGCACCTTACGGTGGAGAACTACTGGTAATCCTGCGGCGCCGCGACATGTTTCGGGGCTGCGCGGCGCGCATACAATGGATGGCCATGCGTCCCTTTCCGCTGCTTGTCGCACTCGGCCTGTTTGGCGCGGGCTTCGCCTGTGCCGCCGCGGACGCGGGCGCGCTCAAGCCGTGGCCGGGCGGTGCCACGCCGCCGCTCGCGCTGAAGGATCTGCGAGGACGCTCGCATACGCTGGACGACTATCGCGGCCGGGTCGTGGTGCTGAACTTCTGGGCGTCGTGGTGCGAGCCCTGCCGCGACGAGATGCCCGCGATGCAGCACCTCAAGGACCGCCTGGCCGGGCGGCCCTTCGCGCTCATCGCGGTCAACATGGGCGAGGGCGCCGGGCGCGTGCAGCGTTTTCTGGACATGATGCCGATCGATTACACCGTCCTGCTCGATCCGGACATGTCCGTCTCCAAGCGGTGGCAGGTGCGCCTGCTGCCTTACTCCTTCGTGCTCGACCGCGGGCACCGTATCCGTTACTACGCCGTCGGTGAGGTCGACTGGAACGATCCCGCAGTCGCCAGCAGCATCGATGCGTTGATCAACGAACCTTGAGAAAGCAGATATGGATCGCCGTGGTTTTCTGAAAATCGGTGCGGCCTTGTCCACCACCGCTTTGATGCCTTCGGTTGGCTTCGCCCAGGCGCGCGATTACGCGCCGCGCGCGGCCGAAGCGTGGCGCGTGTTCGAGATCACCACCGAGATCCGCTTGCCCGATGCCGCGGGCGGCGCGCGCGCCTGGGTGCCGCTGCCCTCTGTCGAGGAATCGTGGCAGCAGGTGCTCGGCAACGTCTGGACCGGCAATGCCGCGAAGACCGCGGTGCGGACCGACGGCGTCTACGGCGCGCGGATGCTCTATGCCGAATTCAAGCCGGGAACGCGCAACGCCGTGCTCACGGTGACCAGCCGCGTCGCCACGCGCGACCGCGCCGTCGATCTCGGTGCGCGCCGCGAAGTGCCGCCGCTGCCGGCGGGCGACCGCGCCTTCTACACGCAGCCGACCGAACTCATTCCCACCGACGGCATCGTGAGGGAAACGGCACTCGAGATCACCCGCGGCACGCGCACCGATCTCGAGCGTGCGCGGGCCATCTACGACTGGGTGGTCGTCAACACATTCAGGGATCCCAAGGTGCGCGGCTGCGGCATCGGCGACATCAAGGGCATGCTGGAAAGCGGCAACCTCGGCGGCAAATGCGCCGACCTCAACGCCCTGTACGTGGGTCTGGCGCGCGCCGTCGGCCTGCCGGCGCGCGACGTGTACGGCATCCGGGTGGCGAAGTCGCAGTTCGGCTATCGCAGCCTGGGCGCCGGCACGAGCGACATCACCAAGGCGCAGCACTGCCGCGCCGAGGTGTGGCTGGACGGCTACGGCTGGGTGCCGGTCGATCCGGCCGACGTGCGCAAGGTGGCGCTGGAGGAGGAGTCGGGGCCCATCCCCCTCGACCATCCGCTGGTACAGGCCGTGCGCCCGAAGCTCTTCGGCGCCTGGGAAATGAACTGGATCGCCTACAACTGCGCGCACGACGTCGTGCTGCCGGATTCGAACGGCGCGCCCATTCCCTTCCTCATGTATCCGCAGGCGGAAACGGCGGAGGGCCGGCTCGACAGCCTCGATCCGAGCTTCTATCGCATCACCGCGCGCGAGCTGAGCGCCTGAGCTCGCGGGAGCACGCGCATGGACTATGGCCAGGCGCTCGATCTCTACTGCGAGCGCGTTGACGCGTCGTTCTGGTCCGAGCCCTTCAATGCGCTCAGCAATGCGGCTTTCCTGATCGCCGCGGCGGCGCTCGCCAGGCGGGCGCGCGCCGCCGGCGACGGGGCGTGGGCGATCGGGTCGCTCGCCGTGCTCATCGCGCTGATCGGCCTGGGCAGCTTCGTCTTCCATACCGTCGCCATGGTGTGGGCCTCGCTGCTCGACGTGCTGTTCATCCAGATCTACATCTACCTCTATCTCGCACTCTATCTGCGGCGCATCGGTGGCGTGAACCGCATCTGGATGATCGGCGGTCTGGTGCTCTACGCCCTGTTCGAACAGGCGCTGACGGGCGCGTTTCCGCCCGGCGCGCTCAACGGCTCCTACCGTTATCTCCCCGCGCTTTGCGCCTTGATCGCCATGACGGTCTATGCGCGCCACCTGCGTTCGGCCGCCGCCGCGCCGCTCGTCGCGGCCGTCGCGCTGTTCGGCATCGCGTTGGTGCTGCGCACGCTCGATCAGACCGTGTGCGAACCGATCCCCGTCGGCACGCATTTCCTCTGGCACCTGCTCAATGCCGCGGTGCTGTATTGCGCGGCCGCGGGCTTGTCGCGGGTCTCCGGGCCGGCGCGGCCGATATAATCGCGTCTTGCGTCCGTCCGGATGCGCCACAAGGGTCCGAAGTGGAAGTCGCGAAAAGGAACGTGGCGGTGCTCGCCGCGCTGCAGGCGTTGTTGTTCACCAACAACTCGACCGCCATCGCGCTCAACGGGCTCGTCGGTTATGCGCTCGCGGACAACAAGGCGCTGGCGACCCTGCCGGTGACCGGCTGGGTGGTGGGCGCAGCGCTCACGACCTATCTCGCCTCCATGCTCATGCGCCGCGTAGGCAGGCGCGCGGGTTTCACCGTCGGCACCTGTACCGGCATCCTCGGCGCTTCCATCGCATGCCTGGCGATCTATCTGGCCGAGTTCTGGCTGTTCTGTCTCGGCACCACGGTATTCGGCGTCTATAACGCCTTCGGTCAGTACTACCGTTTCGCGGCGGCGGACGCGGCGCCCGCCGAATTCAAGAGCCGCGCCATTTCGCTGGTGCTGGCCGGCGGTCTGGTGGGCGGCATTCTCGGCCCGACCACCAGCCAGTGGACCAAGGACCTGTTGCCCGTCGCCTATCTGGGCGCCTACCTCGCGCTGGTGGTTTTGTTGTTCGTCGTGCTCGCGGTGTTGCGCCTGCTCGACATACCGGTGCCTTCCGAGAGCGTGCGCAAGGAGCCGGGACGGCCGCTCCCGCAGCTCATGGCGCAGCCCGCTTTCATCGTCGCCGTGATGGCGGGCGCCTTCGGCTACGGCATCATGAATCTGCTGATGACGGCGACGCCGCTTGCCATGGACCTCTGCGGCCATCCCTACGGCGCGGCCGCGAACGTCATTTCCTGGCACGTGATCGGCATGTTCGCGCCTTCTTTCTTTACCGGCACGCTCATCAGGCGCTTCGGCGTGCTCAACATGCTGCTCGCAGGCGTGGGTGCAATGCTCGGTTGTGTGGCGATTGCGTTGTCCGGCGTCGCGGTAGCGAACTTCTGGTTCGCGCTGCTGCTGCTCGGCATCGGCTGGAATTTCCTCTACATCGGCGGTACGACCTTGCTCACCGAAACCTATCGCCCGGCCGAACAGGCCAAGGCCCAGGGCGCGAACGACATGCTGATCTTCGTCACCATGGCACTGTCTTCTTTCTCTTCCGGTCTGCTGCTGGAGCAGAACGGCTGGCAGATGCTCAACTACCTTGCCATTCCTTTCGTGCTCGCCGTCGGTATCGCCGTGTCGTGGCTGATGGTGTTGCGTCGGCGTACGGTGCCTGCGCTATGAATCCGCGTCTCGATCCGCAGGCGGCCGCCGTATTGGAGCGCATGGCGAGTGCCGGCGCGCCGCCTCACGCCCAGCTCGGTGTCGAGACCGTGCGCGAGATGTACCGCACGATGCGGACGACGTTCGGCCCGCCGCAGACGGAACCAGCGCAGGTGCGCGATCTGCGTGCCGAGACGCCTGCGGGCGCGATTGCGCTGCGTCTCTACCGGCCGGCTGCGGCGGCGGAGGATGCGGTGTTGCCGGGCGTGGTGTATTTCCACGGCGGCGGCTGGGTGCTCGGCGATCTCGACACGCACGACGCGGTCTGCAGGGCGCTGGCGAATCTCGCCGGCTGCGCGGTGGTGGCGGTGGCCTACCGGCTCGCGCCCGAACACAAGTTTCCCGCGGCGGTGGAGGATGCGGTCGAGGCGACGCGCTGGGTCGCGCGCATGGCCGGTACGCTACGCATCGATCCCTCACGGCTCGCGGTCGCCGGCGATTCGGCGGGCGGCACGCTCGCCGCCGTGACGGCGATCAGCCTGCGCGATGCGGGCGGCCCGCCGCTTGCCATGCAGGTGCTGATCTATCCTTCGACCGACATGTCCAAGGCCAGCGCCTCGCACGAGCAGTTCGCCGAAGGTTACGGCCTCACGCGCGAGAACATCCTGTGGTTCCGCGACCAGTATCTCGCGCGCCCGGAGGATGCGTTCGACTGGCGCGCCTCGCCTTTGCTCGCGCCCGATCTGAGCGGACTGCCGCCTGCGTACGTGCTCACCGCCGGCCACGATCCCCTGCGCGACGAAGGCCGCGCCTACGCCGACCGGCTGCATCACTCGGGCGTGGAAGTGGTGTACGAATGCTTCGAGGGCATGATCCACGGCTTCGTCCTCATGGGCGGCGTCATCGCGGCCGCGCAGCATGCACTTTACCGCGTGGCTCAGGCGCTGCGGCCCGCCCTGGGGCTGGCGAAGAAACCGCAGATTCGCATGTGACGGAGGGACGTATGGGCGTACGCGGCATGGATCATTTCACCGTACTCGCCGCGGATCTGGAGGCGACGCGCGCGTTCTATTGCGATCTGCTGGGTCTGCGCGTCGGGCCGCGGCCGCCTTTCAGCTTTCCAGGTCTGTGGCTGTACGCGGGCGAACAGGCGGTGCTGCACGTGATCGGCGGCCGCGAGGCGCCGGCGCAGGCGGGCGTGATCGATCATGTGGCCTTCCGCGCCGAAGGACTGCGCGAACTGGTATCGGCCTTGCGGGAGCGGAGCATCCGCTACAGCCTGAACCGTATGCCCGACGGCGGCTGGCAGCTGTTCTGCCGCGATCCCGACGGCGCGCGTATCGAGCTCGATTTCGACGCGCACGAAGCCGCGCCGGAAGCCTAATCCGCATTCAGCGCCGGGCGCTCGAGCGGCGACCGGCGCGTGCGCCGCTCTAGCTCGAACTGCTGCAGTTGCAGCGCGCTTTCGTTCTCCATGCGCTGACGTTCGGCGCGCCGCAGTGCACGCGAACCCGGATCGTCAGGCAGCGCGCGCGGCTGCTGCAGCCGTTGCAGTTGCTGCGAGTGAAGCATGTCCTGCTGCTGCCGCTGGCGCGTGTGCAGGTCGCGCAACCCGGCCGCGTCGGGCGCGGGAGCGCGCAGTTCCTCGGCCGCCTGGCGGCTGCGCAGCGTGAAGCTGTCGGACTGCTGCTGTTGCCGCAGGAGGTTGCGCTCGATCGGGCGCCGGTCGGCGGCCGAAGCGGGCGCCGCGGCGAGGCAGAACGCCAGCGCGTGCGCGAGAAACGCGAACAGGAAGGGGCGCATGACCATGCGACCGCAATCCTGCCCGGCCGTTCCCTCGCCGGACTGGTATCATCGCCCGCCATTTGCAGGTGTCCCGTGTCGTTCCCGCTTCCTTCCATTGACCGCCCATGAGCGTGCGCCGTCTCAAACGCGCGCTCGGCCCGCGCACGAGTGTCGAAGTCAGCGAACATCGCGGTGTGCGCACCCTGCATCTGGGCGGCGAGGCCATCCAGAGCGCAATGCGCCTGTCGGCGCCCGATCAGCTCGAGCTCGCCTATACCCGCGCCATGATGGCCGCCCTGCTGTTCCTGCCCGAGCCGCGCGACGTGCTCATGATCGGCCTGGGCGGCGGTTCGATCGCGCGCTTCGTGCACACGCACATGCCGGATACGCGCGTCACCGCGGTGGAGATCAACGAGCAGGTGGTCGCCGCCGCGCGCAGCTTCTTCGGCCTGCCCTATGACGACGAACGGCTCAAGGTGCATATCGGCGACGGCGGCGAGTACGTGCCGGCGCATCGCAACGCCTGCGACATCCTCATGCTCGACGCGTTCGAGGACGGGTGCTCGGTGCCGGAGCTCGCCACCCTGGCCTATTACAAAGCCTGCCGCGCCTGCCTGCGCGCGGGCGGCGTGCTGGCGGTGAACTTCATCCGCGACGAGCCGCGTTTCGAGACCTATCTGGAACGCATCGAACGGGCTTTCGACGACAAGGTGCTGCTCCTGCCTTGCGAAGGCGGGGTGAACAACATCGTCTTCGCCTTCAAGGACGGCCCGGTGCGGCTCGGCATCGATACGCTCAAGCGTCGTGCGCGGGCACTGAAGAGGCGCTACCGCCTGCCCTTCGACGCGTTCCTGAGCGATCTGCTGTATTACAACGGCACTACCGCCAATTACCTGCGCATCGGCCTGGAACGCTAGCCTGGCCTGCGTTCACTCCAGCCGGCGCCTGCCGCTGATAAAATCGCGACCCATGGACGCACTCAAACAAGCCCGTATCGATCTTGCCGTGGCGCTGCGCTGGGCTGCGCGGCTCAATCTTTCCGAAGGTGTCTGCAACCATTTCAGCCTGGCTGCTCCCGGCATGCCGGGCCATTTCCTCATCAATCCGCAGGGCTTCCACTGGTCGGAGATCACGCCCCGGCACATCCTCATCGTCGACGTGAAAGGCAACGTGGTCGAGGGCGACTACACCGTCGAACCCGGCGCGTTCTGGATCCACAGCCGCATCCACAACTCGCAGCGTGCGCACAAGTGCATCATGCACACGCACATGCCCTATGCCACCGCGCTGTGCATCCTGGAGAACGGACGGCTGGAACCGGCGAGCCAGAACGCCTTGCGTTTCTACGGCCGCATCGCCTACGACGACGAATACACCGGTCTGGTCACGAGCGAGGAACTGGGCGACCGCTTCCTGGAGAAAATGGGCGACGCCGAGATCGTGTTCCTCGCCAACCACGGCGTGATCGTCTGCGCCGACACCGTGGCGGCGGCTTTCGAGGACCTCTACTACCTGGAGCGTGCCTGCATGCTGCAGGTCATCGCCCAGAGCACGGGCAAGCCGCTCAAGCGCATCTCGCACAAGGTGGCAAGCGAGACGGTGAAACTGATGGTCGAGGACCGCACCCAGGCCGAGGCCTTCCTCGCCGCCTGCAAGCGCATCCTCGACCGCGAGGATCCGGGCTGGGCCGACATCTGAGCGAACCCGTCGCGGTCGCGAAGGCACGCCTTCAGGGCGTGCCTTTTCGTTTGAGCGCCGCGCAGATGCGCTCGGTCGCGCCTTCGGGCGTGCCGTCCACGTCGACCGTGATCGCCCGGCACGGTTCTTCCAGCGCGGCGAACTGCGAATCGAGCAGCGCGGGCGGCATGAAATGTCCTTCGCGCTGTGCCAGCCGCGCGGCGAGCAGGGCCTTGCCGCCGCGCAGATACACCAATTGCGCCTCCGGCAATCCTGCCAGCAGCCGCCGGCGGTAGCTGCGTTTCAAGGCGGAGCAGGCGAGCACTACGCTTTCCGCGCGGTCGCGGTATCGGCGCAGCGCTTCGTTGAGCCGGTCCAGCCAGGGCGCGCGGTCCGCGTCGTCCAGGGGCTGTCCGGCGCGCATCTTGGCGACGTTCGCCTGGGGATGAAAATCGTCGGCGTCGAGGAAATGTGCGCCCAGGCGTCCGGCGAGCAGCTTCCCGATCGTGGTCTTGCCCGCGCCCGAGACGCCCATGAGGACCACGATCATCGGCTGCGCCGGGTTCTTCAGCGTTTGGCGATCGCGTGCCCGCCGAAGGCGTTGCGCATGAGGGCGAGCAGCTTGGCCGGATAATCGTTCTTGCCCTGGGTGGCGAAGCGCATCATCAGCGCCAGGCTCATCACCGGCGTGGGGATGCCGAGCTCCACGCCTTCCAGCGCCGTCCAGCGCCCTTCGCCCGAATCGCCCACCACGGGTGCGATGCTGTCCAGATCGGGCTTCTGCGCCAGTGCCTGCGCGGTGAGATCGAGCAGCCAGGAACGGATCACACTGCCATGCCGCCAGGTCTCGGCGATGGCGGCGACGTCGAGCTGGAATTCCGATTTGGCGGCGAGCAGCGCGAAGCCTTCGGCGTAAGCCTGCATCGCGCCGTACTCGATACCGTTGTGCACCATCTTGACGAAGTGTCCGCTGCCCGAGGGGCCGCAATGCAGCCAGCCGCGGTCGGGTGCGGGTGCGAGAATGCGCACGAAGGGCTCCAGTTCGGCGACAGCCTGGGCATCGCCGCCCAGCGTGAGCGTGTAGCCGTTCTCCAGCCCCCATACGCCGCCGGATACGCCGGCGTCGACGAAAGCGATGCCGCGCTGTTTGAGCGCTTCGGCACGCCGCATCGAGTCCTTATAGTAGGCGTTGCCGCCGTCGACGATCAGGTCACCGGGGCTGGCGAGCTCCGCCAGACGGTCGATGGCTTGCTGCGTGACCGGGCCGGCGGGCAGCATGAGCCACAGCACCCGTGGTGCGGGCAGTCCGGCGACCAACGCCTCGAGGGCGTCGACCGTCTGCACCTTCGGCTCGGTGTTCAGCGCTGCGCGCGCTTCGGGACTGAGGTCGTAACCCACCACCTCGACGCCGCCGCGCGCCAGACGCCGCGCCATGTTGGCGCCCATGCGTCCCAGTCCGATCAGACCCAACTTCATCGATCACTCCGTTCAGGGAATACGCCAGAAATAGATGGTGTCGCCGCCCAGCTTCACGGTGCGCTCCGGCGGCCAGTCCGCGCCCATGCTGAAGTCGTGCGAGACGATGCGCGTGCCGGGTTTGAGTTCCTTGAGCAGCTTCGGTTTCAGACGCCGGTTCACTTCGGGCAGCAGATAGAGCGTCACCACCGTGGCCTCGCTGATGTCGGCCTTGAACAGATCCTGCCGGATGAAGCGCACGCGGTCGGTCACCTTGGCCGCACGCGCGTTCTCGTTGGCTTCCCTGATGCGTTCCGGATCGATGTCGATGCCCACGCCGCGCGCCCCGAATTTGGCGGCCGCGATGATGGGGATGCGTCCGTCGCCGCAGCCCAGATCGTAGACGATGTCGTTCGAACCGGTTCCCGCGACGCGCAGCATCTCTTCCACCACCTCTTCCCGCGTCGGTACGAAGGGCACGTCCAGCGACCAGTAGTTCGGGCCTTCATCCGCCGACACCGGTCTTGCAGTCCAGAGGCCGACCGCACCGGCAGACATCACCGCAAGAAAACGACGACGATCCATGAGGCTCCTCCTCGTTGAAGAAACTATTGCGCCGGCTGGGTCTTGGTCCTGCGCATGTTGAACAGCAGCAACAGCGCACCGGCGATGAGTACGCCCGCGCCGAGCTGCGCACCGCCCCCGACGTAGGCGAGGCTGGAGTAGAGCAGATAGGCGCAGGTGGCGACGAAGACGAGCGGCGTCAGGGGATACAGCGGCACTTTGAACGGCCGCGGCGTATGCGGGTCCTTGTACCGCAGCACGAACAGGCCGACGCCCGTCATCATGAAGAAGAACCAGAATACCGGCATGGTGTAGTCCACCATGGTCTCGATCTGGCCGCCGAAGGCGCCGACGATGACAAGCGCCAGCGCGACTCCCCCTTGCACGTAGAGCGCGTTGCGCGGCGCGTCGGCGCGCTGGTCCCAGTGGCCGAGCCAGCGGAAGATGGGCCAGTCGCGGCCGAGCGCATAGTTCGAGCGCGCGCCCACCGCGATGGTGGCGTTGATCGAGGTCAGCGCCGAGACCGCGACGATGAAACTGAACACCTTGGCGCCGAGGTCGCCGAAATAGCGGCCCAGCACGTCGGAGGCGACCGTCTCGCTCGCCGCCATTCCTTCCAGTCCCAGCACGCGCACGTAGGCGTGGTTGATGAGCAGGTAGAGCACGGTCACGGTCGCGATGCTCAGCACCAGCGCGCGCACTATCGAGCGGCGGTCCTTCAATTCCGCGGAAATGTAGGCGCCTTCGTTCCAGCCGCCGTAGGTGAACAGCACGAACAGGATCGCGAGCGGCAGTCCCGCCGTCCACGGCCTGGGTTCGGCAGGCGCGGCGGAGGCCGCGGCCGCGGTCTGATCCGGCGCAAGCAGCAGCACGCCGGTGACGGTGACCGCGATCAGCCCGAAGACTTCCACCGTTGTCAGCACGTTCTGGGTGCCGCTCGTGCCCCGGATGCCGGCGACGTTCACCGCGGTCAACGCCAGCACCGCCAGCGCCGCGTAGATGGCGGAGGACGAGGGGCCGAGGTGCAGCAGGTTGGAGGCGTAATCGCCGAAGGTATAGCCGAGCACCGCGATCGAGCCGGTGGTGATGACGGCGATGCGCGCCCAGGCGAACAGGAAGGAGAAGTGGCGGCCGAAGGCGCGCTGCAGGAAGTAGTAATCGCCGCCGGCGTTGGGATAGGTGGTGGCCAGCTCCGCGTAGCAGAGCGCGCCGATGAGCGAGATCAGCCCGCCCGCCAGCCAGACGCCGTAGAACACCCATTCGTTCGCCGTGTTGGCGGCCACGAGCGAGGGCAGGCGGAAGATGCCGGCGCCGATCACCAGTCCGACAATGAGCGCGGTCGCGTCGAACATCGACAGCGCCGGTTGGGGTGCCCCTTCGCGTCTTGCGCTTTGCTGTTCCGGTGACAGGGGTTGCTGCATATTGGTGTTCTTCTTCTCTAACGGGTTCAAGTGTTCAGACTTTGCGCTTGCGCCAGTCCTTGAGGATCTCGCGTGCAGCGTTGTGGCCGGGCACGCCCGTGACGCCGCCACCGGGGTGGGCCCCGGCGCCGCACAGGTATAGGGCCCGGACCGGAGTGCGGTAGTTTGCATGACCTAGCACCGGCCGTGCCGAATAGAGCTGATCGAGCGACAGCGCACCGTGAAAGATGTCGCCGCCGACGAGACCGAATTCGCGTTCCAGGTCGAGGGGCGAGAGGATCTGGCGGGCGATGACGGCGGACTTGAAGTTCGGGGCGTAGCGGCTGACCGTGTCGATCACCAGATCGGCGGCCTTTTCGCGTTCCTCGTCCCAGCTGCGGCCGTCCGGCAGAGTCGGACTGAATTGCTGGCAGAACAGGCTGGCAACGTGCATGCCTTCGGGCGCGAGGCCGGGATCGACGGTGCTGGGGATGAGCATTTCGACGATCGGCGCGCGCGACCAGCCGTCGCGGCGGGCGTCCTCGTAGGCGCGGTCCATGTAGGCGAGCGAGGGTGCCATGATGATGCCCGTCGAATGGTGCGGCTGCGCATGCGTGCCGGGCCTGGCGACGAAGTCGGGCAGTTGCGACAGCGCCACGTTCATGCGGAAACTGCCGGACGCGCATTTCCAGCGTTCGATGCGCCGGCGGAAGTCCTCGTCCAGCGTTCCGGGTTCCAGCATGCGCAGGAACAGCAGCCTGGGATTGACGTTCGCCACCACCACCCGCGCTTCCAGTTCGCTGCCGTCCTCCAGCACGACGCCGGTGGCGCGGCGGTTGCGGGTGCGCACCTGCGCGACGGCCGAATCGGTGCTGATCTCCACGCCGCGTGCGCGCGCCTCGGCCGCCATCGCCTGGGTGATGGCGCCCATGCCGCCGACGGCATGGCCCCAGACGCCGCGCTTGCCGTTCACTTCGCCGAAGCAGTGATGCAGCAGCACGTAGGCCGAGCCGGGAGTGTAGGGGCTGGCGAAATTGCCCACCACGGCGTCGAAGCCGAAGGCCGCCTTGATGGGATCGGATTCGAACCACCAGTCGAGCAGCTCGCCCGCGCTCTTGGTGAACAGATCGAGCAGGTCGCGCCGCGCCGGCATGTCCAGCTTGCGCAGCCGCAGGCCGAGCCGCAAGGCTTCGAGCAGATCCTGCACGCCGCCGCCCGCATCGGGCGGCGTCTGCAACACCAGCTCGCGCAGCACGTCGGCGACGCGTTCGATCGTCCGGTAATAGTCCGGCAGGCGTTCGGCGTCGCGGGCGGAGAAGCGCGCGACCTCGCGCTGCGTCGCTTCCAGTCCGCCGCCCACTTGCAGGCAGTCGCCATTGTCTAGCGGCAGGAAGTTGGAATAGGGCCGTTCGACGATACGCAGGCCATGTGCCGCCAGGCGCAGGTCGCGGATCACCTTGGGATGCAGCAGGCTCACGGTATAACTCGCAACCGAGTTGCGGAAACCCGGATGGAATTCCTCCGTCACCGCGGCGCCGCCGACGACGTGCCTGCGCTCAAGCACGCGTACGCGCAGCCCTGCGCCCGCGAGATAGCAGGCGCAGGTGAGACCGTTGTGGCCGCCGCCGATGATGAGTGCGTCGTAGCGCAAAGTCCGTTCCACCGATGCCGCCGCTTCAGGCGGCGCGTTCGTGATGCTGCAGCAGGCCGAGCTGCTCGTCCAGCAGGGGAATCTGATCGCGCCCTTCGCAAAGCGCCGCCACCCAGTCGACGAAGACACGCACCTTGGCCGACAGATGACGGTTGGGCGGATACATCACGTAGACCGGCAGGGGATCGCTTTCCCACTCCGGCAGCACGCGCACCAGCAGGCCCTTGTCGAGCGCGTGCTGCACCTTGATCAGCGGCACCTGCATGATGCCCAGTCCAGCGAGCCCGGCGGCGAGATAGGCATCGCTGTCGTTCACCGACAGATAGGCCTGCACATCGAGTTCGATGCGTTCGCCCTTTCTGCTGAAGTCCCAGTTGAAGACCTTGCCCGTCTTGCCCGAGAAATAACTGATGCAGCGATGCGCGAGCAGATCGTGCGGATGTTCGGGCCGGCCGTACTGGGCGATGTAATCCCGGTGCGCGCAAGTGACGAAGCGCAAGGTGGCGATGCGCCTTGCAACGAGCGAGATATCGTGTACGTCGCCGCCGCGCACCACGCAGTCCACGCCTTCATCGACGAGATCGACCGGCCGGTCGCTGCAGCCGACTTCGAGACGGATGTCGGGATAGCGTCTGAAGAAGTCCGGCAATGCCGGCATGAGGATATAGCGCCCGAAAGAAACCGGCACGTCGATGCGCAGCCGGCCTTGAGGGGAGGCCGTCGTGCGTGTCAGAAGCTGTTCGGTTTCCTCGACCTCGTTAAGGATGCGGATACAGCGTTCGTAGTACGCGGCGCCGTCGGCGGTGACGCTCACCTTGCGCGTGGTCCGGTTGAGCAGCTTCACGCGCAGGCGCGATTCGAGGTTCTGTATCCACGTGGTAACTGTCGCCTTGGGGAGACGAAGCCGGTCGGCCGCGCGCGTGAAACTGCCGGTCTGCACGACGTGCACGAAGGCTTCCATTGCTTGAAGCCGGTCCATGGTGCCCCTCATTGTTCGGGAAGCTGAACGCTGCTTTCCATCTTAACGGCTTTGTCGCCCGGAAGCGGGTGAATATGATGCCGCCACGTTTTCACCTTCTCTCGGACCATGGCCCCGCCGCTTCCCTCCCCGAATACGGCTGTGCACGAAAGCACCTGTCTCAGTTGCGGGCATACGCTGCGCATGCGGGTGCACCGGCCCGAAGGGTCGACGCCGCCGGTCGTGCTCTATTTTCACCCGGGACGCTTCGTTGTCGATGCGCCGGAGGAAAGCGAGACGGTCGCGCGCATGCTCACCGCGCGTTTCGGTGTGGCGACGGTCACACCTTTTTACAGCCTCGCGGCCGAACGGCCTTTCCCCGCGGCGGCGGAAGATGCCTATGCCGCGCTGCGTTGGGTGCACGACAACGCCGGGCGCGGACTGTGGAATGCGCGCCGCATCGCGCTCATCGGTGCGGAGGCGGGCGGCAACCTCGCAGCCGTCGCCGCCATGATGGCGCGCGACCGCGGCGGTCCCTGCGTCAAGGCGCAGGTGCTGTGCTCGCCCATGCTCGATCCCAGCCTGGGTTCATGTTCCATGCGCGAGGCGGAGGCGGAATCGCGCGCGTGCGGCGAGGGCTATCAGAGCTATCTCCAGCACGCGGCCGATCGTCTGCATCCCTACGCCGCACCGATCTTGTGCACGCGTCTGCAAGGCCTGCCGCCCGCGCTCCTCCTCACCGCGCCCGATGATCCCATGCGCGACGAAACCCGGGATTACGCCGAGCGACTGCGCGCCGCCGGGGTCACGGCGCAGGTGGTCCAGCTCGCGACGCCGGGCTGGTCCGAACAGACCTGGCAGGCGATCGGCGATTTCCTCTTGCCGCTGCTCGCACCCGCGCGCGGCAGTGCGCGTCCTTCATCCTCCACCATATAGAGCCCAGCGATGCCCACCGCTTACGGAATATCGATCTCCATCGCGACCCTGTTGCTGCTGCAAGCCTGCAGCGATGCCGCGTCGCAAGCCCAAACGGATGCGCCGCCGCCTCCGCCCGTGACGGTGGCCTCCGCCGAAGCACGCACGGTGGTGCGCAGCGACGTCTTCACGGGCCGCCTGGCGGCGGTCGAGTCGGTCGAAGTGCGCGCGCGCGTGACCGGTTACATCGAGGAAGTGCGCTTCAAGCAGGGCGAGATGGTCAGGAAGGGCGACGTGCTCATGATCATCGATCCGCGTCCCTTCGAAGCGAACATGGCGCGCGCCGAGGCGGAAGTGGCTGCGGCGAAGACGCGACTGGAACTGGCGCGCAAGGAACTGGCGCGCAGCGAACAGCTCGTGAAGGTCAACGCCACCTCGCGTCAGGAGCTCGATCAGCGCGCCAGCGCCGTGGACGACGCGCTTGCCGCGTTGCGTGCTGCGCAGGCGCAGGCCAATCGCCTGCGGCTTGACCTCGCGTACACACGCATCGTCGCGCCCATCGACGGCCGCGTCGGGCGCATCGAAATCACCGCGGGCAATCTGGTGCAGGGCGAGATTCCCGACCCGCCGCTGCTCACGACCATCGTCGCGATCACGCCCATCTATGCCGAGTTCGAAGTCGACGAGCGCGTCTATCTGGAATACGGCCTCAACAAGCCTGGCAAGCGCATGCCGGTGTACATCGGCCTTGCCAACGAAGAGGGCTTCCCGCGCAAGGGCGAGCTGGTGTTCGTCGACAACCAGGTCGATCCCACCACGGGCACGGTGCGCATGCGGGCCTTGCTGGACAACAGCGACGGTTCGCTAACGCCGGGCCTTTACGCGCGCGTAAAGCTCGCCGACGAATCGCAGGCGCGCGAGGCGGTGGTGGTACCTGACCGCGCCATCGGAACCGACCAGGACCGCAAGTTCGTAATGGTGGTGGACGAAGACAACAAGGCCACCTATCGCGAAGTGAAGCTCGGTCCGCTGCTCGCGCACGAACGCGTGATCGAGCGGGGCCTGCAGCCGGGCGAGCGGATCGTCGTGAACGGTCTGCAACGGGTGCGTCCGGGAAGCCTCGTCACGCCGCAGACGGGCGGGGTGCCCGCAGCGGCAGAGCGCGCCGGCGCGAAGCGAGGCTGATATGAGTCCCAATCTCTCGCGGGTGTTCATCGACCGCCCGATTTTCGCCGGCGTACTGTCGGTCTTCATTTTCATTCTGGGCGTGCTCGCACTGTTCAGACTGCCGGTGAGCGAATACCCGGACGTGGTGCCGCCTTCGGTCGTGGTGCGCGCCGTCTATCCGGGCGCCAACCCGAAGGTGATCGCCGACACCGTGGCCGCGCCGCTGGAAGAGCAGATCAACGGCGTCGAGAACATGCTCTACATGTCCTCGCAGGCCACCAGCGACGGCGTGATGACACTGACGGTGACCTTCAAGGTCGGCACCGACGTCGATCTCGCCGAGACGCAGGTCCAGAACCGCGTGCAGCGCGCATTGCCGCGTCTGCCCGAGGAAGTGCGGCAGATCGGCGTGACCACCGAGAAGACTTCGCCGAACTTCATCATGGTGGTGCACATCGTCTCGCCCGACGAGCGCTACGACGAGCTCTATCTGCGCAATTTCGCGGTGCTGAACGTCAAGGACGTGCTGCAACGCATTCCCGGCATGGGACAGACCATGGTGTTCGGCGGCGGCGACTACGCCATGCGCGTGTGGCTCGATCCGCAGAAAGTGGCGGCACGCAATCTCACCGCGAGCGACGTGGCCAACGCCGTCCGCGAACAGAACCTGCAGGTGGCGGCGGGCGTGGTGGGCGCGCCGCCGGCCGACGGCGCGGAGTTCCAGCTTTCCATCAACGCGCGCGGCCGCCTGACCACCGAGGAGGAGTTCGGCGAGATCATCGTCGCCACTTCGCCGGACGGGCGCATCACGCGGTTGCGCGACATCGCGCGCATCGAGCTGGGCGCGGGCGAATACGCGCTGCGCAGCCTGCTCAACAACAAGCCCGCGGTCGCCATCGGCGTGTTCCAGGCGCCCGGATCGAACGCCATCGCGCTCTCCAATCAGGTGCGCGAGACCATGGCGCGGCTGAAGGAGGATTTTCCGGAAGGCGTGGACTACGACATCGTCTACGACCCCACGCGCTTCGTGCAGAAGTCGATCGAAGCCGTGATCCGGACGCTGCTCGAAGCGGTCGCGCTGGTAGTGCTGGTGGTCATCGTGTTCCTGCAGACCTGGCGCGCATCCATCATTCCGCTCGCCGCGGTCCCGGTTTCGATCGTCGGCACCTTCGCGCTTCTGCTGCTGTTCGGTTTCTCTGTCAATACGCTGACGCTATTCGGGCTGGTGCTCGCCATCGGCATCGTCGTGGACGACGCGATCGTGGTGGTGGAGAACGTCGAACGCAACATCGAGCTCGGCCACGACCCGAAGACCGCCACCCACATCGCCATGAAGGAGGTGAGCGGACCCATCATCGCCATCGCGCTGACGCTGTGCGCGGTGTTCGTGCCCATCGCCTTCATCAGCGGCCTGACCGGACAGTTCTACAAGCAGTTCGCGCTGACCATCGCCATTTCCACCATCATTTCCGCCTTCAACTCGCTGACGCTCTCGCCCGCGCTCGCGGCCATCCTGCTCAAGCCGCACGATGCGCCGAAGGATCGCTTCACGCATTTCATGGACTCGAGCTTCGGCTGGTTCTTCCGGCGCTTCAACCGCTTCTTCGCCCGCTCGGCCGGGCGGTATCAGAGCGTGGTGGGGCGCGTGCTGAGCCGCAAGGCGGCCGCGATGGGCGTCTATCTCGCGCTCATCGGCGCGACCTGGATGATGTTCCAGCTCGTGCCCGGCGGCTTCGTGCCGCAGCAGGACAAGGAATATCTGGTCGGCTTCGCGCAACTGCCCGACGGCGCCTCGCTCGACCGTACCGAGGCCGTCATCCGGCGCATGTCGGACATCGCCATGCAGACGCCGGGCATCAAGCACGCCGTGGGTTTCCCCGGCTTGTCGATCAACGGCTTCACCAACGCGCCCAACGCCGGCATCGTGTTCTTCACGCTCGACGACTTCTCCGAACGCAAGTCGCCCGAACTTTCGGCCGGCGCGATCGCGATGGACGTCAACCGGCGGCTGTTCGAAATCCAGGACGCCTTCATTGCCATCTTCCCGCCGCCCGCGGTGGAGGGGCTGGGCACCATCGGCGGCTTCAGGATGCAGATCGAGGACCGCGCCTCGCTGGGCGACGAGGCGCTCTACGAAGCGGTGCAGGCCATGATCACGCGCGCCCAGCAGGCGCCCGAGCTCGCGGGCGTGTTCTCCAGCTACCAGATCAACGTGCCGCAGCTCTACGCCGACGTGGACCGCACGAAGGCCAAGCGCATGGGCGTTTCGCTGCCGGACATCTTCGACACCATGCAGATCTACCTGGGCTCGCTCTACGTCAACGACTTCACCCGCTTCGGCCGCACCTACCGCGTGGTGGTGCAGGCCGACGCCCCGTTCCGTTCGCATGCCGAGGACATCGCGTTGCTGAAGACCCGCAACGCCGCGGGCGAGATGGTGCCGCTCGGCGCCCTGATGCGCGTCGAACAGAGCTACGGTCCGGATCGCGCGATGCGCTACAACGCCTTCCCCACCGCCGATCTCAACGGCGCGGCGGCGCCGGGCTACAGCTCCGGGCAGGCGCAGGCGGCGATCGAGCGCATCGCCGAGGAAGCGCTGCCGCGCGGCATCACCTACGAATGGACGGATCTCACCTACCAGGAGATTCTCGCCGGCAACACAGCGGTCTTCGTGTTTCCGCTGTGCGTACTGCTGGTCTTCCTCGTGCTCGCGGCCCAGTACGAGAGCTTCACGCTGCCGATCGCGGTGATCCTCATCGTGCCCATGTGCCTGCTTTGCGCCATCACCGGCGTGTGGCTCACCGGCGGCGACAACAACATCTTCACCCAGGTGGCGTTCTTCGTGCTGATGGGCCTGGCGTGCAAGAACGCCATCCTGATCGTCGAATTCGCGCGCGAGCTGGAGCAGCGCGGCCACGGCGTGGTGCAGGCGGCGCTCGAAGCCTGCAGGCTGCGGCTGCGTCCCATCCTCATGACTTCGATCGCCTTCATCATGGGCGTGGTGCCGCTCGCGCTGTCCACCGGCGCCGGTGCGGAGATGCGCACCGCCATCGGCATCGCGGTGTTCTCCGGCATGCTGGGCGTGACGCTGTTCGGCCTCTTCCTCACGCCGGTGTTCTACGTGCTGTTGCGCAGCCTCGGCCGTCGTTCGCTGCGCGTCCCGACGGCGCAGGCCGTATCGCGGGAGGGCGTATGAAGGCAAAAGCGGCCCTGATTCTCGTCGCGCTGCTCGCCGGCTGCTCGCTCGCGCCGCGTTACGAAACGCCGCAGACGGACTTCCCCGCGCGCTTCAAGGAAGCGGCGGAACTGCCCGAGTCGGAGCGCGGCATGTGGAAGGAGGCGACGCCGGCCGAGCATCTGCCGCGCGGCGAGTGGTGGCGCCTCTTCTCCGACCAGACGCTGGATGCTTTGCAGGCGCGGGCGCGTGCGGCGAATCCGGTCTTGCAAGTCGCCGCTGCGCGACTCGAACAGGCGCGCGCCA
>QGUL01000216.1 GCA_003242425.1 Pseudomonadota bacterium
GATGGTGATCGACGCGGCGAACGGCGTCGAGGAACAGACGCGCCGCCTGTTGCAGGTCTGCCGCGCACGCAACACGCCCATCATCACCTTCATCAACAAACTCGACCGCGAGGTGCGCGATCCCATCGACCTGATCGACGAGATCGAGCGCGAGCTCGGGATTCCGCCCATTCCCTTCACCTGGCCGGTCGGCATGGGCAAGAGCTTTGCCGGCGTGTTCGATGTGCAGCGCCGGCGCATGCGCGTCTTCACGCCGGGGCTCGACCGTCTGGGTGAGGAGGAACTGATCGAAGGCGCGGACAACTGCGCGGCGCGTTTCGGCGCGCAGTTCGAAGAGGCCTACGCCCAGCTCGAACTGGTCGCGGGCGCGGGCGAAAGCTTCGATCTGGAGCGTTTCCGCGCGGGGCGGCAGACGCCGGTGTTCTTCGGTTCGGCGATCAACAACTTCGGCGTGCAGGAGGTGCTGGACGCGCTGGTGGCGCTCGCTCCCGCACCCAAGGCGCGCGAGGCGATCGAGCGCGTGGTCGAACCGACCGAGCCGAAAGTGACGGGCGTGGTGTTCAAGATCCAGGCCAACATGGACCCGGCGCACCGCGACCGCATCGCTTTCGTGCGCGTGTGCTCGGGCAAGTTCGAGCGCGGCATGCGGCTCGTCGTCACGCGCACCGGCAAACCGGTGAAGACGAGCAGCGTGGTGACCTTCCTTTCGCAGCGGCGCGAGCTGCTGGACGACGCCTATGCGGGCGACATCATCGGCATTCCCAATCACGGCCTGCTGCAACTGGGCGACACGCTCACCGAAGGCGAGAAGCTGCGTTACACCGGGTTGCCGTTCTTCGCGCCGGAGCTCTTCCGCACCGTGGAAGTGGCCGATCCGCTGCGCACCAAGCAGTTGCACACGGGTCTGCGGCAGTTGGGCGAGGAGGGCGCGATCCAGGTGTTCCGTCCGGTGACCGGCGGCGCGCTGCTGCTCGGCGCGATCGGCGAACTGCAGTTCGAAGTCGTGGCGCACCGGCTGGCGACCGAATACGGCGCGCAGGCGCGGCTGCTGCCGTCGAAGTACCGTTTCGCGCGCTGGGTGACGTGCAGAAACGCCGAGACGCTCAAGCGCTTCATCGAGGCCAACGCTCATCGTATGGCCTACGACGCGGCCGACGAGCCGGCGTTCCTCGCGGGCCACATGGCGGAGCTGCAGGTCGCGCAGGAACAGTGGCCGGACATCGTGTTCCACAACATGCGCGAACACGCCGGCCTGGTGCAGGAACGCGTCGCCGCCTAGCGCGCTCAATCGAAGGCGACGCGGTAGAACAGGCCCAGTCCGCTCACGGTGCCCGTTTCCACCCGCGCCGACCAGCGCCGGCTGAGCGAATAGTCGAGCTTCACCAGGCTTTGCGCGAGCCCGATGCCCTGCTCGAAGCTGATGTAGATGCGGTCGGAGAAGCGCTTGCCGAGCGCCACGACGTTGCCGCTCAACTGGCCGCTGCCGCGCAGGCTGAGATCGTCCAGTCCCAGTTTCTGCGCGATGCGCTGGTTGAAGCCCACGCTGTCGCCGCGGCCGAAGAGCGTGCCGGCCGCGGCCTGCAGGAGCGCGAGATCCGCGCCCTGGGCATCGCCCGGCGCGCGGCCCAACACCAGCCACGACAGTTTCTCCCCTTCCGATACCGGCGGCTCCGACACCAGTTGCACCTGCGGCGACTGCACCGTGCCGGTGATTTTCACGCCCACTTCCACTGCCTGGTTGCGCTGCCAGGCGGCGATGTCGAGCGTGGGGTTGTCGATCGGGCCGTCGAAGATCAGCCGGCCCTGTTCCACTTCCAGCCTTTTGCCGTAGGCGAGGAAGCGCGCGCGTTCGGCGTTGATGCGCCCTTCGGCGCGCAGGTGGTCGGACTCGTCGGTGTACAGCCTCACCCGGCCGCCGAGGTAGCCCTGGTAGCCGTAGGCGTAGAGCTGGAAGTTCTGGCCGAGCGCAAGGCGCAGATCGAGCTGCACGGGCAATTCGGCTTCGCCCGCGGATTTGCGCACCCTGGGCGCCTCGCCGACGATCACCACGTCGTCGCCCAGTTCGGGCAGCGCGTCGTCGCCCAGTTCGAAATAGCCCCGGTCGGCGCGCAGCTCGCCCGCCAGCGCGAGCTTGCCGTCTTCGACGCGCACGTTGCCGTCGCCGCTCAGGACGAGGCGCATGTCGGGGCGGTTCATGGCGGCGAAACGCTCGGCATGCCAGGTGAGCGCGGTACCGCCGTCGGCGATGCGCAGCGGCGTGCGCCCGCTCATGCTGAAACGGCCGTCGCCCGCGTACAGCACGAGCTCGTTCAACTGCAGCACGTCGCCTTCGAGCTCCGCGCGCAACTGTCCGCGCTGCCAGTACACGCCGTAGGGCGGCACGTCGATGGCGAGCGCGTCGCCCGCGATGCGGCCGCGCAGCAGCGGCGCGCGCAATGTGCCGGTGCCGCGCACGTCGGCCTGCAGGCGGCCGTCGATGCGGCCCGTGGTGGCGAACAGCGCCGAGAACGGCCGCAGGCTCGCCACTTCGACCTGCGCGTTCAGATCGAGCGGCGCGTCCGCGGTGAGCCGCCGGCCTGCGGCGGTATCGACCGGATCGAGTCTCGCGCGTACGCCGGCGTTGGCGATGGCGGAACGCAGTTCCAGCTCGGCGCGCATCGCGTCGTTGTCGAAGCGGGCGCGCAAGACGAGCCGCTCCATGCCCATGGCCACGGCCGGGCCGCCCAGCAGCGTCACGTCGCCCGCCGCGCGCCATACGTCCACACGGCCGGAGAGCTGCGGATCGGATTGCAACTGCCACTCGGCGTCGAGCAGCAGGTCGGTCCGCACCTGATCGCGCAACCCGGCGGCGAGCAGGAACCAGGCCGCGGGCAGCCGGCTGAATTCGCCGCTCGTCTGCAGTTTGGCGTTCGCCCACTCGGCGTTGCGGATCAACAGCCGGCCGTCGCCGAGCGCGGCTTCCAGACGGCCGAGCGTCACCGCATCCGGCCTGACCTGCAGCGGCGCGGGCGCGGCGAGCGCAAGGGGATAAGAGCCGCGATTGCGCAAGTCCTCGATGCGACCGGTCCAGCCGTCGTTCCAGCCGCCGGCGAGCCGCATACTGAGATCGAGGTCCTGCGCCTTTGCGCCGAGCGCTGCGGTGTGCGCGGCGAGCGTGCCGGTCAGCTTCGCGTTCAGGCGCGAGAGCGCGATATCGCCTGCGCGCAGGGCATCGGCGACGAGATCGAGTTCCAGCGGCGCATCGGCATCCAGCCCTGCGCGGCCGCTCGCCTCGATGCTGCGTGCGGTGACATCGCCCGGGACGCGCAGCGCCTGTGCGCGGATGCTGTAACGCAGCCGCGGTTTGTCCCATTCGCCGTTCAGCGCGCCGTTCGCCGAGAGGCTGCCGCCCAGGCGCGGATCGAGCTGCGCGAGCTGTGGGGCTTCCAGCGACCAGTCGAGCGTGTCGTCGCGCCGGCCGTACGCCCCTTCGGCCTGCGCCCGCGCGCGGCCCCAGCGCAGTTGCGCGTCCACTTGGGAGATGCGGTTCGTTTCGATGCGCGCCTGGCCGCGGCTCGCGAGCGCCTGTCCGCGCAGGCGGCTGTTGTCGATGCGCCACTGTGCGAGGATTCGGCGTCGCTTTTCTTCCAGATCGCCCCGGGCCTCGACCGTGCCGTTGATGTCGCCGGCCGGATAGTCGCCGAAGCGCGCCGGATCGAAACGGCGGAAGCGCAAGCTCGCGCTGAAGGGCATCGGACCGTTCAGGGAGAGTTCGCCGCTGCCGTCCAGTTCGCCGCCGCCGGCGCGGGCGTTGAGCTTGCGCAGCTCGACGCGGTCGCCTTCGCGCGACACGTCGGCGTCCAGACGTACGTCGTCCTGCTCGAGCGTGACGCGCAAAGTCTGGATCGTTGCCGTCGCTTCCGCTTCGACGGGGCCGGCAAGCGCGGTTTCGCGCAGGCTGGAATGGAGCGCGCGCAGATTGAGCGCTTCCACCCGGACCGCGATCGCGCTGCGTGCCGGACTCGCTTCCGCGTTGCCGCTCATACGGCCGCCCGAACCGAGATCCGCGCGCAGGTCGCCCAGACGCAGCGTCGCGAAATCCGTCGCGAACGCGCTTTGCAGTCGCGCGAGCGGAATGCGTTGCCGGTCTACCGGTCCCGGCTGTCCGTTGCGCAGATCCAGCGTGCCTTGCAGGCCGTTTCCGGAGGCGCAGCCCTTGGCGTCCAGCGCGAGCGCGGTGTGCGGCCACGTCTCCTGCAGGCGTTGCAGGTCGACGGTGCGGGCTTCCAGATCG
>QGUL01000217.1 GCA_003242425.1 Pseudomonadota bacterium
CACGGGCTCTCATAGTTCTCCCCTCTCTCTTTGGCCGGCACGCGCAATGTGTAATAAAGGCCGGGCCTACGAACGCCTGCGCACGCATACACGCGTATGCGTGCACGTCGGCATCGCGGACATCTGGCAGTTCCTCAACGGCCACATGCCGGCCCGCAGCGCAGACTCGCAATGGATCATCACCAATGAAAGTCCCGGCGGTTTTGCCCTGGTGCACGAAAATGGGCCGCTCGAACCCCTGCGCGTCGGCGAGGTCATCGGCATCCGTTCGCAACGCGACGACAACTGCCACATCTGCGTGGTGCGCTGGCTGCGCACCAACGGCGCCCGCCGTATCGAACTGGGCGTCGAGGAGATCTCGCCGTCGGCACGGGCGGCCTCGATCCGCAAGCTGCGCGACGCTACGGCGCGCAACCCCGAGCCCGTGCTGTTGCTGCCGGAAATGCGGGCGTTCGACCGTGCGCCGGCGATCGTCGCTTCGCACGTCCCCCTGGACGTGACCTGCGAAATCCATGTAGGCGATCTGCAATCGCGGCTGCAAGTCAAGCCCACGCAGCTGCTGGAGCGCACGGTGAGCATGCAGATGCTCGGCTTCAAGACCGTGGATTAGCTGCCGCCGGCGTCTGTTCGAGTGCGCTGAGCGGCACGTCGAGCGCCGCGGCGGTGGCGCGCCGGGCATGCGCCACCCAGGGATCGTCGTCCGCGCCGTGCATCAGCACGCGTTCGCACACCTGCGCCACTGTGACGGCATTGGGATCGCAGCTGAGCGCCCAACGCTCGCCGCCGGAGGCGCGCACGATCACGCCCTCGCGGCTCAACCCTTCCAGCAGCGATTCGAGCGCCGGCACCGCGACGCGCGCACGCTCGGCGATCACCCTTCCTTCCAGCGTCTTCCGCTCGCGTTGGGCCTGAACCAGTACGCGCAGGATCGCCAGCAGCGCGCGCAGACGCTCGCCCAGGCCAGGCTCTTCGCGGTCCCACATGCGGGCCGGATGGCTGCGCCATTCGGGCAGCGTCGCCGCGAGCACGGCGCCCCAGAGCACGACCAGCCACGAAAGGTAGATCCACAGCAGGAAGATGGGGATGGCCGCGAACGTGCCGTAGATCAGCGTGTAGGTCGGGAATTTGGCGATGTAGAGCGCGAAGCCGCGCTTCATGATTTCGAACAGCAACGCTGCGCACAGGCCGCCGATGAGCGCGTCACGGGTCGCGACCAGCCGGTTGGGCACGACCTTGTAGAGCGAACTGAAAGCCGCGGCGGTGAGCGCAAAAGGCACCACGTCGAACAGGAAGGATTTGACCTGCCCCAGGACCGCCGGCTGCGTGAGCAGATAAGAGGTCAGCGACAGGCTGGCGCCGATGAGCAAGGGTCCGAGCGTCAGCACGCCCCAATAGGTCAGGATGCGCAGCGTGAGCGGGCGCTTGCGCCGCACGGCGAAGATCTGCTGCAGCGCGCCGTCGATGGTCTGCATCAGCAGCACGGCGGTGATGCCGAGGAAAATGATACCCAGCGCCGTCAGCCGCCCCGCGCTGCGCGTGAACTGTTCGAGGTGGGTGGCGACGATCTGTTCCACCGTCGGCGGCAGCATGGCGCGGGAGATGAAATCGTTGATGCTGCCCGCGAAGCTCTCGAACGCAGGAAAGGCCGAGAACACCGCCAGGCCGATGGTGACCAGCGGCACCAGGGCGAGCAGTGTGGTGTAGGCCAGGCTCGCCGCCAGCTTGAACGCGTCGGCGAGTACGAAGCGGTGTGCCGTTTCGGCCATGAACCCGCCAAAACGACGGATGAGCTGGGGCAACGGCATGTACGCCGGTCCTCTTCAAGCGCCGCGATGCGCGCGGATGCGCGCCCGTATAATAGCAACGCCTTTTCCCGCTCCGATCCCCATGGCCGATATCCTCGTTCTTTACTACAGCCGCTACGGCGCCGTACGCGAAATGGCGCAATGGGTCGCGCACGGGGTGGAACGGGTGCCCGGCGCCCGGGCGCGCCTGCGCACCGTGCCCAAGGTGTCGACGGTGTGCGAGGCGACCGAACCCGACATCCCGGACCAAGGCGCGCCTTACTGCGAGCTCGATGATCTGCGCGAATGCGCCGGGCTCGCCCTCGGCAGTCCCACGCGCTTCGGCAACATGGCGGCGGCGATGAAGTATTTCTGGGACGGGACGGGTACGCTGTGGGCGCAAGGCGCGCTGGCCGGCAAGCCGGCCGCGGTGTTCTCCTCCACCGCCAGCCTGCACGGCGGCCAGGAAACCACGCTCGTCTCCATGATGCTGCCGCTTCTGCATCACGGCATGCTGATCGTGGGCCTGCCCTACACCGAAAGCGCGCTGAGCACCACCGCCAGCGGCGGCACGCCCTACGGCCCGACCCATGTAGCGGGCAGCGAATCCAACCGGCCCGTCGACGAGACGGAAAAAGCCTTGTGCATCGCGCTCGGCAAGCGCCTGGCTGAAGTCGCGCTGAAGCTGCAGCGATGAGCGAGACGCCCGCCGCCGCGCCGCCGCGCGCCCTGTACTACGGCGCGCTGGGCAGTCTGCTGCTGCTCATCGCACTGTGCCTGGCGTGGGAAATCTGGCTCGCGCCCTTGCGGCCGGGCGGCTCCTGGCTGATGTTGAAGGCCCTGCCCTTGCTATGGCCCTTGTTCGGGCTGCTGCGCGGGCGGCGCCGAACCTTCCAGTGGTCGTCCTTCCTAATCCTCGCCTACTTCACCGAAGGCGTCACCCGCGCGTGGTCGGATACGGGGCTGTCGAGCCGGCTGGCGCTGGCCGAAGCCGCTTTGTCGGTGGTGTTCTTCTTGTGCGTGATCTACGCCGCGCGCGCCCTGGGGCCGAAGCGCGCACGGCGGTCCTGAAGCCTAGAGCGCGTGCTGCGGGTTGACGCGCTCGACCTTGTTGTCGAGCTTGTTGAGCGCGTTCACGTAAGCCTTGGCGGAAGCGACGATGATGTCGGTGTCCGCTCCCACACCGTTGACGATGCGTCCGGCTCGCGCGAGCCGCACCGTCACCTCGCCCTGCGATTCGGTCCCCTGCGTCACCGCATTGACCGAATAGAGCAGAAGCTCGGCCCCGCTGTTGGCGATACTTTCGATGGCCTTGAAGGTGGCGTCGACCGGACCGTCGCCTTCGGCTTCCGCGCGTTTCTCCACGCCCTCGTCGCTCAGCACCAGCGTCGCGTGCGGCCGTTCGCCGATGCCGCTCGCCTGATTGAGGGTGACGAGTTTCCAGCGCTCGCGTTCGGCGGTCACCTCCTCGTCGGAGACGAGCGCGTGCAGGTCCTCGTCGAAGATCTCGGCCTTCTTGTCGGCCAGGTCCTTGAACTTCTGGAAGGCGACGTTGAGTGCCTCTTCGCTGTGGAGCTCGATGCCCAGTTCCTTGAGGCGCTGCTTGAAGGCGTTACGACCCGAGAGCTTGCCGAGCACGATCTTGTTCGCCGTCCAGCCCACGTCCTCGGCGCGCATGATCTCGTAGGTCTGCCGCGCCTTGATGACGCCGTCCTGGTGGATGCCCGAAGCGTGGGCGAAGGCGTTGGCGCCGACGATCGCCTTGTTCGGCTGCACCACGAAGCCGGTGATCTGCGACACCAGGCGCGAAGCGGGCACGATCTGCGTGGTGTCGATGCGCGTCTCGAGACCGAAGTAGTCGCGGCGCGTTTTCACCGCCATTACCACTTCCTCGAGCGAGGTGTTGCCGGCGCGCTCGCCCAGACCGTTGATGGTGCATTCGATCTGGCGGGCACCGCCGATCGCCACGCCCGCCAGGGCGTTCGCCGTCGCCATGCCGAGGTCGTTGTGGCAATGCACCGACCAGATCGCCTTGTCGGAGTTGGGGATGCGCTCGCGCAGCGTGCGGATGAACTCGCCGAACTGCTGCGGGATGGCGTAGCCGACGGTGTCGGCGATGTTGATCGTCCGCGCCCCCGCCTTGATGACCGCTTCCAGCACGCGGCAGAGGAAATCAGGATCCGAACGGCTCGCATCCTCGGGCGAAAACTCCACGTCGTCGCAACGTTCGCGCGCATAGCGCACCGCGCGCTGCGCCTGCTCCAGCACCTGCTCCGGCGTCATGCGCAGCTTCTTCTCCATGTGCAGCGCGCTGGTGGCGATGAAAGTGTGGATGCGCCAGCTCGCGGCGCCCTTGAGCGCCTCGACGCCGCGGTCGATGTCTTGCTCGTTGGCCCGGCACAGCCCGGCCCCGCGGCAATCCTTGATGGTGTGCGCCACCCCGCGCACCCCCTAGACGTCGCCTTTGGAGGCTGCGGGGAACAC
>QGUL01000218.1 GCA_003242425.1 Pseudomonadota bacterium
CTTCGCTTGCGCTGGCAGGCGAGGAAGTCGGATTCAGCCTGGGCGGCAGCCGCTACGAAAGCGACGGTTATCGGGACAACAACGATGTGCAAGAGCAGAGCGGCATGGGCACGCTGCGCTGGCAGCGCGGCGATCACCGCCTTGCGCTGACTTTGGGCGCCGATCATCAGGCGCTGGAATTGCCCGGCCCGCGCAATGCGCTGCAACTCAAGACCGATCGCAGCGGGACGTCCGAGCCCGACAATCGTTCGCATCGCGACGGCGGATTCGGCACGTTGAGCTTCGGCACGCGCAGCGGCGAGGTGGAATTCGACGCCGATATCGGCTACCGGCAAAGCGAGTCGCAGGCCTTTTTCGATTTCGGCTTCGGTTTTCTGGCCTTTCCGGAAAACGATCAGCGCACGACCACATTCTCGCCCCGTGTCCGCTGGACCACCACGATCGCCGGTATGCCGAGCAGCCTGATCGCCGGAATCGATCTGTACGAGTGGGAGCTCGACAACAGGCGCCTGGACACATCGCCGTTCGGAGATACCTACTCGCGTTCGGAAACGGAAGAGCGTGCACGCGCCTTCTATGCGCAACTGGCGACGCAGTTGACGCGGACCACGCGCTTGAACGCGGGGTGGCGCGTCCAGCGGGTGGTCACCGAATTGCACGACAAGATCGCCGGCACGACGGCGAGCGCACGGCACACGCTCTATGCGCATGAGATCGGGCTGCGGCAGGCGCTGTCGGATCGCTGGTCGATCCACGGCAAGGTCGGCCGCAGTTTCCGGCTGGCCAATGCCGACGAGAACGCGTCTTTCGTCGGGCCGTCGGAATTGCTCGAACCTCAAAAGGCGAAACAGCGCGAGATCGGCGTGGAGTATCGCGGCGGCGGTCTGCGGGCCAGCCTGATCGGCTACGACATGCGGCTCGAGAACGAGATCGCGACGCTGATGTTCGAACCTTTCCCCAATTTCTTTTTGCCGGACAACACCAACCTTCCGCCCACGCGCCGCCGCGGCCTGGAGCTGAGCGCCGATTGGCAGGCTACGCCCTCGCTCGAACTGGGCGCGTCGCTGCATTATGTGCGGGCGACGTTCCGCGGAGGCGTCTCAGGCGTGACGCCGATCGACGGCAACGAGGTGCCGCTCGTGCCGAGGTACCGGGCGAACGCCTATGTGGCATGGAACGTGGCGCCGAAGACGAGGCTTTCCGCGCATTACACCTACGTGGGCAGGCAACGGTACGACAACGATCAGGCCAACCTGTACCGGCGGATGCCCGCCTACAGCATCGTCGATCTGCGTTTGAGCCACGCGGTCGGCGACTGGCTGCTGGCGGCCAATCTGCAGAACGCTCTGGACGAGAAGTACTACAGCTATGCCGTGGTCGCGGGCGATTATTCGACCTTCAACGCCTATCCGCACGGCGGGCGCAGCCTGTTCCTCAGTGCGGAATACCGGTTCAGGTGAGTCATGAGGGTGCGCCGGCTGCTCGCTCTGCTGCTCGCGTTCTTCGGCACGAGCGCCGGCGCCGAGGGGTACCAGCGCATCGCCACCCTTGCGCCCCATCTGGCCGAGCTCGTTCATGCGGCCGGGGCGGGGCACAAGCTGGTCGGCGTGAGCGCCTATAGCGATTATCCGCCGGAGGTCGCGCGATTGCCGGTGGTGGGCAGCCACGGCCGGGCGAACCTCGAAGCGCTTTACCGGCTGCAACCCGATCTCATCCTCGCCTGGCGCAGCGGCAACTGGGCGCCGGATGTGGCGGAACTCGAGCGGCGCGGGTTCAACGTGGTGACGACCGAGCCGGCTTCGCTGCTCGACGTGGGAAGCCTGATCCGGCTGTTCGGCAAGCTCGCCGGCACCTCGGAAGCGGCCGAAGCGGCCGCGACGGACTACGAACGGCGTATCGAAGCGCTGCGGAAGGCGTACGCCGGCAGGCGGGAGGTGTCCGTGTTCGTCGAAATCTGGCACGAGCCGCTCATGACCGTGAACGCCGGGCATCTCATCACCGAGGTCATGAGCCTGTGCGGCGCGCGGAACGTGTTCGCCGATGCGCCGACCCTGACGGCAGTCGTGTCGCGCGAGCAGCTCTATGCCAGGCAGCCTGCGGCGGTGCTCACGACCGCGTTCCTCGACGACGAGAGCATGCGGGCCGGTTGGGCCGGATTCGGCGCCTTGCGCGCCGTGCGCGACGGCGCCCTGTTCCGGATCGACGCCGATCTCCTGACCCGGCTCGGACCGCGCCTCGCCGAGGGGGCGGCGCAGGTCTGCGAACGGGTGGAAGCACTAAGAAACCGGCTGCCCTGAAGGGGGCGGGTATAATCCGCGCTCATTTTCCGGGCTTATGGGATGTCCAAGCCGCCATCCTCTTTTCAGCTCTACGTCCGCCTGCTCCGATACGTCCGGCCGTATTGGAAGCTCTTCGCGGTCTCGATCGTCGCGATGATCATCGTGTCGGCGACCGAGCCGGCGGTGCCCGCGCTGCTCAAGCCGCTGATCGACGGTGCCTTCGTGGAGAAGGACCTCGACGCGATGCGCTGGGTGCCGGTGCTGATCGTGCTGCTGTTCCTGGTGCGGGGGACGGCGAATTTCGTCTCCGACGTGGCCGCGCAGAAAGTGGCCCAGCGCGTCGTGGTCGATCTGCGCAACGATATGTTCCACACGCTGGTGCGGCTGCCGACCGCGTTCTACGACAACACCACGACCGGCAGCCTCATCTCGAAGTTCACCTTCAACGTCACCCAGGTCATGGGTGCCGCCACCAATGCGGTGAGCATACTGGTCAAGGACTCGCTCACCGTGGCGGGGCTGCTCGGCTATCTCTTCTGGCTCGACTGGCTGCTGACGCTGGCGGTGCTCATCGTCGGGCCGATCATCGCCTGGCTGATCCGCTATTTTTCCAAGCGTTTGCGTGCGGTGAGCCGGCGCGAGCAGTCGGCGATGGGCTATCTCAACCATGTGCTGGAGGAGTCGATCGGCAACCAGCGCGTGGTCAAGGTCTTCGGCGGGCAGGCTTACGAATCGCAGCGTTTCGCCGAAGCCGTGCGCAAGGTCGAGCAGGCCAACATGAAGCGGGCCATCGCGGCCGCGGCGAGCGTGCCGGCGACCCAGGTCGTCGCCTCGATCGCGGTGGCCGGCGTGATCTACTTCGTGATCGAGCAGGCGGCGCGCGCCGAAACCACCGTCGGCACGTTCGTGTCGTTCCTGGTCGCGCTGCTGATGCTGCTGCCGCCGCTCAAGCGTCTGGTCAACGTCAACGTGCAGTTGCAGCGCGGATTGGCGGCGGCGGAGTCGATATTCGAGCTGATCGACGAGCGGCCGGAGACGGACAGCGGGACGCACGAGCTGGGGCGCGCGCGCGGCGAAGTGGAATTCCAGGAGGTGAGCTTCCGTTACCCGGGCGCGCCTCGCCTTGCGCTGGACCGCGTGTCGCTGAAGATCCGTGCCGGCGAGACCATCGCGCTCGTCGGTCCTTCTGGGGGCGGCAAGACGACGCTGGCGAATCTGTTGCCGCGCTTCTATGCGCCGACCGCCGGCCGCATTACCATCGACGGTGTCGACATCGCCGACATCACCCTTGCCTCGTTGCGCGCGAACATCGCGCTGGTGAGTCAGGACATCACGCTGTTCAACGACACCGTGGCGGCCAATATCGGCTACGGCCGCATGGGACAGGCGACGGAAGAGGAGATCGTCCGCGCCGCGGAAGCGGCCAATGCCATGGGCTTCATCCGCGAAATGCCGGACGGCCTGCAGACGATGATCGGCGAAGACGGCGTCCGGCTCTCCGGCGGTCAGCGCCAGCGCCTCGCCATCGCGCGGGCGTTCCTCAAGAACGCGCCGATCCTCATCCTCGACGAAGCCACATCGGCCCTCGATACCGAATCGGAACGGCAGGTGCAGGCCGCGCTCGAAGAATTGATGAAGGGCCGCACGACGCTGGTGATCGCGCACCGTCTTTCGACCATCGAGAACGCCGACCGCATCGTCGTGCTCGAAGCCGGACGGATCGTGGAAGTCGGCCGCCACGACGAACTGCTGGCGAGCGACGGCGTGTATGCGCGCCTGCACCGGTTGCAGTTCTCGACCAACGGGAGCGGTGTGGCCGCCTGAACGGGCGGCACCCGGTCAGGCCGTGCCGCGCGCCTGCCGGATGTCGGTGACGCTGGCGGCGGGTTGAGGGCCGGGCTCGGCGTCGCCCGCGGGACGAAATTGGGGCAGGCGTTGGCGAAGGGGGGCCGCCAAGGCCCCGTCACATAGG
>QGUL01000219.1 GCA_003242425.1 Pseudomonadota bacterium
CCGATCAATAGCGTCGGCCGTTCTTATAAGTGAGTTTTTCATTCTCATTCTCCATCCCAGACAAGTTAGGCGGCACCCTCACACCGCCCAGGAAAGGACTCTTGCGCGGCGGCGGGCGGCACAGCCGCCCGCCGCGTCCTGCGTCATCCGTTGCCGCGCACCGTGGTCTGGAATGTGGTTTCGCTCACCTGGTTCCAGTAATCGTGCTTCTTCTTGAAGGCGAAGTACGAGTCGTGGACCTTCTTCACCATCGGGTCCTTGGCGGCGGCCTGCGCGAAGATGTCGTACGAGACTTCGCGCAGCCGTTTGATCACATCGTCCGGCAGGCGGGCGATCTTTACGCCGTGCTTGTTCACCAGTTCGTCGAGCGCGACGGCGTTCTTCGATTCGAGGAACAGCAAGCCTTCCTGATTGGTGGCGTCCGCGGCCGCCTTGATGATCGCCTGCAGATCCTTGGGCAGCTTGTTGTAGGCCGCTTCGTTGACCACCAGTTCGGAAGTCGTCGAAGGCTCGTGCCAGCCCGTGGTGTAGTAGTTCTTCGCAGCGTTCTGCAGACCGAGCCGCTGGTCGAGATAGGGACCGACCCATTCCGCGGCGTCGATCACGCCGCGTTCCAGCGCGGGGAAGATCTCGCCGCCGGGCAGGAGCTTCACGTCCACGCCCAGTTCCGCGTAGACCTTGCCGGCAAGACCCGGGATGCGCATCTTGAGGCCCTTGAGATCGTTCACGCTGTTGACCGGCCGCTTGAACCATCCGGTCATCTGTACGCCCGAGCAGCCGATGGCGAAGGGAATGACCTTGAAGGGCTTGTAGACCTCGCGCCACAACTCGTTGCCGCCGCCGAACTGCAGCCACGAGTGCTGGCCGTTGAAGCTCATGCCGAAAGGCACGGTGGCGAAATACTGCGCGGCGAAGGTCTTGCCGGCCCAGTAATAGGACACGCCGTGGTTCATCTCCACCACGCCCGCCGAGCAGGCATCGAAGCCTTCGAAGGCGGGCAGCAGTTCACCCGCGGCGAAGACCTTGATGGTCAGCCGGCCGTCCGACATCTCGGCCACGCGCTTGGCGAAGGCTTCCGCGCTGCCGGGCCCCGACTGATAGAACGGCGTACCGGCCGGCCAGGTGGTCGTCATCTTCCACTGGAACTTGGTTTGCGCCTTGGCAATCATCGGAAAGCCGAGGCTTCCCGCCGCCGCGCCTGCTGCCAGACCCTTCTTGAGAAAACCGCGTCGATTCTCAGCCATTGCTTCTCTCCTTGCTTATCGGTTGTGCTGCCGCTGGTGATGCCCTGTACGCCCGACGCAGCCGTGCGAAAGACGCCCTTGCGGGCGGTTCCGCAGGCATACGCAGGACAGGAAAAATCAGCTGGAGGGGAGAGAGGAAAGCGAGTCGATTGCCGGATCGAAGGAAACCGGCAGCGTGGACTGCAGGAAGAGACGGACCGCACGCATCGATGCACCTCCTCTTTTATTTGAACGGGCGGAAGCGGAAGTCCGACCCGTTGCGACTGCGCGTCCACTGCATATGGCCGATTGTTTTGGTCATTCTGCACAGCCGCGCGTCTAGTATGCGAAAAGTGCCATCAAATGCAAGCTTTCGTTCTTCGTCCCGTGATGCTTTCCCCCCGCCTGCAGCTTCGTGGTGCGTTTAAGCAGTTTTCGTGCAAGCGTCGGCAAGTGCCGGAAGTTTCGACATATTTATCTGCCGAGACGGCTCAAGAAAGGCGCCGGCGCGCGGACCGTGCACCGGCTTGGGCTGCGACTGCACAACGTTGGTGTGCTCAATCGAAGATATCGATCATGAGCCCGACGCCGCCGCCGATCAGTGCGCCGGTACGCGTGTCGCCGGCCGCCGCACCGATGCCGGCGCCGACCGCGGTGCCGGCCACCGTGGCGCAGCCGGCGAGCACGAACGCGGCACAGAGGGCAAGAAGAGCAAGTCTGCGTTTCATGGTTTTTCCTTCGCGAGGCCCGGCCGCACCATGTCGATCCAGACCACTTTCATGACCGGCGTCTTGCGTTGTCCGGGATTGGCCTCGTACCAGCGGGTGATGCGCTTGGACATTTCCTCGACGGTCAGATCGCCCGTCTGCCTGGCGAGCAGCGCGCCTGCCGGCGGCTCGGGCAGTCCCTTGCGCTGGGCATAGGCTTTCTCGACGGCGATCATGTTGGTGACGCCGACCAGAAAGGCCATGCGCTCGCGTTCGCTCGACTGCATCCAGGCTTCCCCGTCGGCCACGAGCTTCTCCTGCGCCCAGGCGCCCGTCGCGGCAGCGAGGCACAAGCCCGCGACGAAGGATCGGATTACGTTTCTCATGGCTGCATCCATCGGAACAGTGTGCTGTTGCGATGCAATTGCGATGCCTTGCCGCTTCGCGGGAATTGCACACGCTTTGATCCCGGTCAGCCTTCCGGTGTCGGATCCGGTTAAGCTGTTGCTATGCGACTCGCCCGTCTCAAAGCTTCTTACGCCCTCCTCCTGCTTCTCATCACGGCGGTGTGGCTGGCAAGTGCATGGCCGATCGGCGAGGGTTTCTGGCCGTTGCGTCGCGCGATCGTGATGTACACCGGCATGCTCGCCGTCGGGTTGATGTCCGCGGCGATCGTCCTCGCCGCACGCCCGGTGCAACTGGAACCGCTGCTCGGCGGCCTTGACAAGTATTACCGGCTGCACAAATGGCTCGGCATCGGCACGGCGATCGCGGCGATCCTGCACTGGGCGGCGGAGAACGTACCGCGCATCCTGGCACGGCACGGCTGGATCGAGCGGCCGCAGCGCCATGCGCCGGCCGAACCGGCCGCCGGGTTCGACCTCTTCCGCGATCTGCGCAACTCAGCCGGCGACGTGGGCGAATGGGCGTTCTATATGTTTCTCCTCCTCATGGTGCTCGCCCTGTGGAAGCGCGTGCCCTACCGTCAGTTCTTCCGCGCCCACAAGCTCATGGCGCCCGTTTACCTCCTGCTGGCGTACCACTCGTTCATCATGATGGGCCGCGATTACTGGAACGCGCCGAGCGGTGCGCTCATGGCACTGCTGCTCACCGGCGGCTCGCTCGCGGCCTTCGCGTCGCTGTTCGGCCGCATCGGCAAATCGCGTCGTGCGAGCGGCGCGATCGAATCGCTCGAGTACCACCGGGACAACGCCGTGCTCGACGTATGCGTGCGGCTCGATACCGATTGGCCCGGCCATCAGGCCGGCCAGTTCGCTTTCGTCGAGTTCGACCGCACGGAGGGCGCGCACCCCTTCACCATTTCCTCCGCCTGGCGCGACGACGGCCGCCTGCGGTTCAGCATCAAGGGACTGGGCGATTACACGCGCACGCTGCCGGAGCAGTTGCGTGTAGGACAGGCGGTAACCGTGGAAGGCCCTTACGGCCGTTTCGATTTCAGCGGCGAAGGACGGCGGCAGATCTGGATCGCGGGCGGCATCGGCATCACGCCGTTCATCGCCGGACTGCAGCAGCTCACCGACCAGGGTAAGCGCCCCGAAGTCGATCTCTACTATTCCACCGATGCGCCGGCTCAGGACTTCATCGACCACATTCGCGCGCTTGCGCAACAGGGCGGCGTGCGCTTCCACCTCGTGCTGCCGAAGCAGGACGGGCGGCTGAGCTTCGAGCGGCTGGCGCAGGAAGTGCCGGAATGGCGGGACGCGGACGTCTGGTTCTGCGGACCGAAGCGTTTCGGCGACGCGATGCGCGAAGCGATGGTCGCCCACGGCTTCGACGCCGCGCGCTTCCATCAGGAACTCTACGACATGCGCTGATCAGACCGCGGTTTCGTTCGGTTCCCTGGCCGCGTTTTGCGCAAGCGGCGGGAAGTCCTCCGGCGTCAGCGTCTCTTTCTCCAGCAGCAGCTTCGCGCCCTCTTCCAACAGCTCGCGCCGTTCCGTGAGCAGGGCCAGCGCGCGCTGGTAGGCCTCGTCGATGAGCTTGCGCACCGCGATGTCGATCTCGCGCGCGGTCTCTTCGGAATAGTCCTTCTCGCGCAGTCCGATACGCTGGTCGCCCAGATAAGTGGTGGCCTGCCGTTCGAGCACCGCCTGGCCGAGCTGCTCCGTCATGCCGAAACGCGTGACGATCTGTCGCGCGATGTCGGTGACCTTGGCGAGGTCGTCGGCCGCGCCCGTGGACACCTCGCCGAACACGAGCTGTTCGGCCGCGCGGCCGGCGAGCAGCACCGTCATGCGGTCCATGAGCTCGCGCCGGGTAATGAG
>QGUL01000220.1 GCA_003242425.1 Pseudomonadota bacterium
GCCTTCACGGACATCTTGTGCGCCAGATCGGCGACAGTGATCGTCTCGGGCACCTGCACTTCGCGCACGATCGGCTCGGCCGGCGCGGAGAACTGCTGCTGTTGCGCCTCGCCGCCGCGGCTGTGGCGGCTGCCGGCCTTGGCGCCATGCCAGCCGGACACGCCGGCGCTGTCGCCGCGGGTCTTGAGGCCGCCGCGCTTCTTGGCGGCGGCGCTCTCTTCCTTCCAGACGGTGACGGTCTTGGCCGCTTTCTTGGCCTTCTTGTCCTTGTCCGCAGCGGTCGTCTTGGGCTTGTGCAGCGTGGTCGCGCCGGGCGCCTGCTGCGCGGGCTGCTGCTGGGCCTGACGCGCCTGCTCCTCGGCGGCGCGCTGTTCGGCTTCGCGCAGCTCGGCGAGGCGGCGCTCGCGTTCCTGTTTTTCGGCGAGTTCGGCGGCCTGACGCGCGGCCAGTTCTTCCATGCGGCGCTGCTCGGCCTCGCGCAACTCGATTTCCTTGGGATCGAGCACCGAAGGACGGGCAGCCGGCGCGGCAGGCGACGTTTGCGGTGCGGGCGTTGCGGCCGGTGCGGTTTCCGGAGCGGCGGCCGGCGCGGCCTCGGCGGCCGGTGCCGCCTGCGGCGCCGCAGCGGGCGCCTTCTCCTGCACTTCGACAGGCACCGTGTCGGCGATATCGCGCTTCACGAACACGCGCTTCTTGCGCACCTCCACCTGGATGGTGCGCGACTTGCCGCTCGCGTCGGCCTTCTTGATCTCCGAGGTCTGCTTGCGGGTGAGCGTGATCTTGTTCTTCGACTCGCCGCCGCCGTGGACGCGGCGCAGGTAGTCGAGCAGTTTCGCCTTGTCCTGTTCGCTCAGTATGTCATCGGCCATGCTCTTGTTCACGCCGGCCGCACGAAGCTGTTCCAGCAGCACCGAGGGTGCCACCTTGAGCTCACCTGCAAACTGAGCAACGCTGGTTTGTGCCATTCAACAATCTCCGATCAAGGCTCAGCCGCCTTGACTCATAAAACCGAAGCTCTACGTGTTCATGTTCGAGCTTCCCGATCGAAACGTCCGCGCAAGGCCCTCACGCCTTGTTCCGCGTTCCTAGTTTTCTTCCTGTTCGAACCAGTGTGCGCGCGCGTTGACGATCAGCGTCTTCGCCCGCTCCTCGTCGACGCCGGTCATTTCCTGCAACTCGTCGACCGCGAGGTCGGCCAGGTCGTCGCGGGTCTTGATGCCGGCCGAGGCGAGTTTCGCCGCCAGTTCCTTGTCCATGCCTTCGAGCTGCAGCAGCTCCGGCTCGACGCCCTCGATCTGCTCTTCGCTCTTGATCGCCTGCACCAGCAGCGCGTCGCGCGCGCGGCTGCGCAGTTCGTTGACGATCTCCTCGTCGAAGGCTTCGATCTCCAGCATCTCGTTGATGGGGACGTAGGCCACTTCTTCAAGGGAAGTGAAGCCTTCCTGGATGAGGATGTCCGCCACTTCCTGGTCGACGTCGAGCTTCTCCATGAATAGCGCGCGCAGCGCCGCCGTCTCGCGCTCGTTCTTCTCCTTCGACTCTTCCTCGGTCATCAGGTTGATCTGCCAACCCGTGAGCTCGGAAGCCAGGCGCACGTTCTGGCCGTTGCGCCCGATGGCGATGGCGAGGTTCGCCTCGTCCACCACCACATCCATGCTGTGCTTCTCCTCGTCGACGACGATCGACACCACGTCCGCGGGCGCCAGCGCGCCGATGACGAACTGCGCCGGATCGGGCGACCACAGCACGATGTCCACACGCTCGCCCGCGAGCTCCTGCGTCACCGCCTGCACGCGCGAGCCGCGCATGCCCACGCAGGTGCCGATGGGATCGATCCGCTTGTCGTTGGTGTGCACGGCGATCTTCGCCCGCACACCCGGGTCGCGCGCCGCCGATTTGATCTCCAGCAGCCCTTCCTCGATCTCCGGCACTTCAAGGCGGAAGAGCTCGATGATGAATTCCGGCGCGGTGCGCGACAGCACCAGCTGCGGCCCGCGCAGGCTGCGGTCGACGCGCAGCAGGTACGCGCGCACGCGGTCGCCGACGCGCAGGTTCTCCTTCGGGATCATCTGGTCGCGCGGCAGGATCGCCTCCACGCGGCCCGACTCCACGATGGCGTTGCCGCGTTCCATGCGCTTGATGGTGCCGGTGACCAGCTTCTCGCCGCGGGCGAGGAAGTCCTGCAGGATCTGCTCGCGCTCGGCGTCGCGGATCTTCTGCAGAATGACCTGCTTGGCGGCCTGCGCGCCGATGCGGCCGAACTCGATCGGCTCGAGCGGCTCCTCGATATAGTCGTCGGCCTCGATGTTGGGCTCTTCCAGGCGCGCTTCGGAAAGCTTGATCTGCGCGGCGGGATTCTGCAGTTCGTCGTCCGGAACCACCTGCCAGCGACGGAAGGATTCGAAGTCGCCGGTTTCGCGGTCGATCGACACCCGCACTTCAACGTCTTCGCTGAAGCGCTTCTTCGTCGCGGAAGCAATGGCCTGCTCCAGCGCGCCGAACACTACGTCCTTCTGCACGTTCTTCTCACGTGCCAGCGCGTCGACCAACAGCAGCAGTTCGCGGCCCATGTCTTCAATCTCCTACCCATGGCCGAAGCTTCACAGCTTCGGCACCAGCCTAGCCTTGTCCAAATTCGCGAAGGGAAAACGGTGCACCGTCCCTTCCACATCCAGCTCCAGTGCGTCCTCGCTGGCGCCCTTCACCACGCCGATGAAACGCCGCCGGCCCTCCAGCGGCACGCGCAGGCGCACGTCGGCCTGCTCTCCGGCGAAGCGCCGGAAATCCGCCGGCTTCTTCAACACCCGGTCGAGTCCCGGCGAGGACACCTCCAGCCGTTCGTAGTCGATACCCTCGACCGGCAGCACGCGCTGCAACTGGCGCGTCACGAGCTCGCAATCGTCGAGCGTAATGGACGCGTTCTTTTCCGCCGGATGGTCGATGAACACCCGCAGACGCCCGCGCGAGCCCAGTTCGACGTCGACCAGCTCGTAACCGAGCGCCGTCACCGCCGCTTCCAGCACCTGCTCTACAGCCGCCATCCTCACCATCCGCGGCCCCGGCCCGTGGCCGGAGCCCAAATTCCCGCGCGCGAAACGCGCGCCACAAACAAAAAATGGGCGCGAAGCCCATCCCTTGAAAAGCGCAAGGAGTTTAGCAGACAACCCCCGTCAGGACAACGGGATAGCGTCGCTCAGGCGGGGCGGCGCACCGCCTCCCCGACCGTGTCGAGCAGCGCTTGGACTTCGTCCCGGGACAGCTCGAGATGACGTCCGCGTTTAAGCCCGGGCGGCAGCGCGAGCGGCCCGTAGCGCACCCGGATCAGACGGCTCACCGTGAGTCCCATCGCTTCGAACATGCGGCGGACCTCCCGGTTCCGTCCCTCCTTGATGACCACCCGGTACCAGTGGTTGAGACCCCGCCCGCCCTCGTCGCTGATCTGTTCGAAGCGCGCCGGCCCGTCTTCCAGTTCGATGCCGGTCTGCAGCTCGCGCATCTGCGCCGGTGTCAGCTCGCCCGCGACCCGCACCGCGTATTCGCGTTCCAGGCCGTAGCGCGGGTGCATGAGCCGGTCAGCCAGTTCCCCGGAAGTAGTGAAGACCAGCAGGCCGCTGGTGTTGAAGTCCAGCCGGCCCACGGCAATCCAGCGCCCGCCCTTGATGGACGGCAGGCTGTCGAAGACGGAGGGGCGGCCTTCGGGGTCGTCGGCGGAGACGATCTCGCCGGCGGGCTTGTGATAGAGCAGCACGCGCGGCAGCGCGTCGGCGAAGCGCAGTTGCACCAGCCGGCCGTCGACCTTCACCTGGTCGCCCGGGCGCACCCGCTGGCCGATATGGGCGGGCTCGCCGTTGACGCGCACCCGCCCGGCCGCGATCAAGGCCTCCATGTCGCGGCGCGAACCGAGCCCGAGCTGCGCCAGCAGTTTCTGCAGTTTTTCCCCGCGTTCTGCGCGGGCGTCGAGTGCCTCAGTAGACCGGGGAATGCTCGCGGTCCGGTCCGGGCGCGTCGACTTCGCCGTCCGTCCCTTCAGCTTCAGCACCGGGGTCGCCGGCGAGGCCGGCGACCGGCGCGTCCTCGGTGAAGGCGTACTCGGCTGCGGCGTCGGACTCGGCCTGCTGCGGCGGCCCGCCGGCGTCGTCGGAGGACCCGCCTTCCGACGTCCCGGCGTCCGGGGACCGCTGCCGGTGGCCTTTTAAAACACTTACGCCTCCGCG
>QGUL01000221.1 GCA_003242425.1 Pseudomonadota bacterium
GTTCCTCGGTGGGCTGCAGAAGCCGCAGCAGGGGATCGCGGATGCGGCCGGTCGCGTACTGCTCGACGTAGTCCTCGATCTGGTCGAGCAGGATCGGCACCAGATTGACGACGGCGTGCATGCCCGGATGGCGCTCCAGGTGCGCCGCCATGTCGCTGTAATCCTTCAGCGCGTGCAGGTACACCCAGGGCTGGGTGTACTCGCCCGTGGCGTAGTCGCGGTAATCCGGCTGATGCATGTGCCACATCAGCACCAGATCGAGTTTCCTGGCTGCCATGTCCTGCGCCGCTAGCGCGCGTGATGCACTTTCTGTCCGAGCATTTCCGGCGTGACCAGGGTCACGCCCTTGGGCGTGACGTGGAAGCGGCGGCGGTCCGCCTCGGGGTCGACACCGATCTGTATGCCTTCCGGCAGTTTGCAGTGCTTGTCGATGATCGCACGCCGCACCACGGCATGGCGGGAGATCTCGACGTTGGGCAGGATCACCGAGTCCTCGACGGTGCAGTAGCTGTGCACCCGGACGTTGGAGAAGAGCAGCGAACGGCGCACGGTCGAACCGCTGATGATGCAGCCGCCGGAGATGAGCGAATCGATGGCGCAGCCGCGCCGCTCTTCATCGTCGAACACGAACTTGGCCGGCGGCAACTGCTCCTGATAGGTCCAGATCGGCCATTCGCGGTCGTAGAGGTTGAGCTCCGGCGTGACTTTGACCAGCTCCATGTTGGCTTCGTAATAGGCGTCCACCGTGCCGACGTCGCGCCAGTAGGAGCGGCCTTCGCTGCCGTGCACCGAGCTGTCGCTCAGGAAATGAGCGTGAACACGGTAACCGCGCTTCACCAGGTAGGGGATGATGTCCTTGCCGAAGTCGTGGCTGGAGTTGCGCGTGTCGGCATCGCGGATCAGCTGCTCGTAGAGGAAAGGCGCGTTGAAGACGTAGATGCCCATGCTCGCGAGCGTGGTGTCCGGACGCCCGGGCAGCGGCTGCGGATTGGCCGGCTTTTCCTGGAAGCCGATGACGCGGCGCTCCTCGTCCACCTGCATGATGCCGAAGGCGCTGCCCGCCTCGACCGGCACTTCCACGCAGCCGATGGTGCAGTCGGCCTGGCGCCGCACGTGCTCCACCAGCATCTTGCCGTAGTCCATCTTGTAGACATGGTCGCCGGCGAGCACGAGCACGTAGCGCGGCTCGTAACGGCGCAGGATGTCGAGGTTCTGGAACACGGCATCGGCCGTACCCGTGTACCAGCTCGAATCCATACGCTGCTGCGCAGGCAGCAGTTCCACGAATTCACCCAGGCGCCCGTCGAGAAAGGACCAGCCGCGTTGCACGTGGCGGATGAGGCTCTGCGCCTTGTATTGCGTCAGGATGCCGATGCGGCGGATGCCGGAGTTCACGCAGTTGGAGAGCGTGAAGTCGATGATGCGGAATTTGCCGCCGAAGTGGACCGAAGGTTTGCAGCGCCAGTCGGTGAGCTGTTCGAGCCGCGAGCCGCGCCCGCCGGCGAGCACCATGGCGATTGTGTTGCGCGCGATGAGCGGCAGATAAGGGGGCTTGACGTCGGTGCTGTAAGGGAAGTTGCCGCCCGGTATCGGGTCCGTGATCTCATCCGGCGTGCTGTATTCCGCATTCATTTATTTCCCCTTATTTCGCGCCCGCGGCGCGGGCTCACCTGTCTAACCCATGTTCCCCGGCCAGCGCCATTCGCGTATCTCCGGCATGTCTTCGCCATGCTCGCTGATGTAACGGCGATGTTCGATCAGCTTGTCGCGGATCGCCTGCTTGACGTAGGCCGCGCGTGCGCGCAAGGACGGCACGTAGTCGATCACAGCCGAGACCAGGCTGAAGCGGTCGATCTCGTTCAGCACCGCCATGTCGAACGGCGTGGTGGTGGTGCCTTTCTCCTTGTAGCCGCGCACGTGCAGGTTGTCGTGGTTGGTGCGGCGGTAGGTCAGCCGGTGGATCAGCCACGGATAGCCGTGGAAGGCGAAGATGATCGGCTTGTCGGTGGTGAACAGCGTGTCGAAATCGCGGTCGCTCAAGCCGTGCGGATGCTCTTCGCGCGGCTGCAGCTTCATCAGATCCACCACGTTGACGACGCGGATCCTGAGATCGGGGAAGTACTGCCGCAGCAGGGTCACGGCCGCCAGCGTCTCGATGGTCGGCACGTCGCCGCAGCAGGCCATCACCACGTCGGGTTCGCCGTCGTGGTCGTTCGAGGCCCACTCCCAGATGCCGATGCCCGCCGCGCAGTGCTTGATCGCCGCGTCCATCGACAACCACTGCGGCTGCGGCTGCTTGCCGGCGATGATGACGTTCACCTTGTCGCGGCTCTGCAGGCACTGGTCGGTGACGCAGAGCAGCGTGTTGGCATCCGGCGGCAGGTAGACGCGGATGACCTCCGCCTCCTTGTTCACCACCACGTCGATGAAACCGGGGTCCTGATGCGAGAAACCGTTGTGGTCCTGCCGCCAGACGTGCGAGCTCAACAGGATGTTGAGCGAGGCGATGGAATGGCGCCAGGGGATGCTGCGGCACACGGCGAGCCACTTGGCGTACTGGTTGAACATCGAATCCACGATGTGGATGAACGCCTCGTAGCAGGAGAAGAAGCCGTGCCGCCCGGTGAGGAGGTAGCCCTCCAGCCAGCCCTGGCAGAGATGCTCCGACAGCACTTCCATCGCCCGGCCGTCGGGCGAGACGTGCTCGTCGTTGGCGTGGATGATGCCGGTGAAGCAGCGGTCGGTGACTTCCAGCACCGCGCCCCAGCGGTTCGAGGCGAGTTCGTCCGGGCTGAAGACGCGGAAGTTGCGGCTTGCCAGATTGAGCCGCATGACGTCGCGCAGATACTCGCCCTGCACCTTGGTGGCTTCGGCGAGGATCGCGCCCGGCCGTTCGACTTCGACCGCGTAACGCTCGAAGTCCGGCAGACGCAGATCGCGCAACAGCAGGCCGCCGTTCGCGTAGGGCGTCGCCCCCATGCGTTTGGTGCCGCGCGGGGCGAGCGCGCGCAGTTCCTCGCGCAGGCGCCCGTGTTCGTCGAACAGTTCCTCGGGCCGGTAGCTCTTCATCCAGCGTTCGAGCTCGGCCACGCGCTCCGGATGTTCGTCCAGATCCGCCAGCGGCACCTGGTGCGAACGGAAGCTGCCTTCCACCGGGCGGTCGTCGATCCGCTTGGGCCCGGTCCAGCCCTTGGGCGAAACGAGCACGATCATCGGCCAGCGCGGCCGCTCGAAGGGCCGGCCTTCGCGGGCCGCGCTGCGCGCCGCCTGCTGGATGGCACGGATCTCGGCCATGACGCGATCGAGCGTATCGGCCATGGCGCGGTGCGCGGCCATCACGTCGTCGGGATTCACGTCGACGAAATAGGGCTTGTGACCGTAGCCGGTCAGCAGCGCTTCCAGCTCCTCGCGCGGAATGCGCGCCAGCACGCAAGGGTTGGCGATCTTGTAGCCGTTCAGGTGCAGGATCGGCAGCACGGCGCCGTCGCGCGCCGGGTTGAGGAATTTGTTCGAATGCCAGCTCGCCGCGAGCGGACCGGTCTCCGCTTCACCGTCGCCGATCACGCAGGCCACCACCAGGTCGGGGTTGTCGAAGGCGGCGCCGTAGGCGTGCACCAGCGCATAACCGAGTTCGCCGCCTTCGTGGATCGAGCCCGGCGTCTCCGCCGCGGTATGGCTCGGCACCCCGCCCGGAAAGGAGAACTGCTTGAACAGCCGCCGCATGCCCTCCTCGTCCTGCGAGATCTCGGGATAGAGCTCGCTGTAAGTGCCTTCCAGATAGGTCTGCGCGACGAGCGCCGGCCCGCCGTGCCCCGGGCCGGTGACGAACAGCATGTCCACGTCCTGCTCGCGGATGACGCGGTTGAGATGCGTATAGATGAAGTTCAGGCCCGGCGTGGTGCCCCAGTGACCGAGCAGACGCGGTTTGATGTGCTCGCGCTTGAGGGGCTCGCGCAGCAGCGGATTGTCGTAGAGGTAGATCTGGCCGACCGAAAGATAGTTGGCGGCGCGCCAATAGGCGTCCATCCTGCGCAGTTCCTCCTCGCGCACGGCGCGGGTTGCGCTGTCGGCCTGCGCGCCGCGTGCCTGCGGCGCGCGCTGCGTGAGCTGTTCGGTGTCGCTCATTCGTCCGTTCACCTCCAGACGCTCAGCCTCCAGGCGTTCCTACACGCGCAGCCTGCTCGATTTCGCGCAGGCGCGCTTTGATCTCT
>QGUL01000222.1 GCA_003242425.1 Pseudomonadota bacterium
CGTTGTCGCGGGGGGCCGCGAACCTGCCTCCGCTGCTTTGCGCGGTGCCGGGCCGCACGCCCTTTCGCCATCACCGAGAGCCTCCGCTGGCGCTCGATGTGCTGGTGGTGGACGAAGCCTCGATGATCGACCTCGCGCTCATGGCCAAGCTGCTCGACGCGCTGCCGCCGCATGCGCGGCTGATCGTGCTGGGCGACAAGGACCAGCTCGCTTCGGTGGAGGCGGGCGCCGTGCTGCACAGCCTGTGCGCCGGTCCCGACGCCTGCAGTCCGGCCGCGGCCGAAAGGCTGTGCACGCTGACGGGCTACGAGATGCCGAACGTCGCGGACGTGCCGCCGCTCGCCGATGCAATCGCTTTCCTGCGGCGTCGTTATCGTTTCGCGGCCGACAGCGCGATTGCCGCCCTGGCCGATGCGGCACGCGACCAGCGGGTCGACGCGGCGCTCGGCGTGCTCGCAAACGCCGACGGCGACGAGGCGCAGTGGTATGCGGATGCGGATTACGGCTCGATGGTCGTCGCGCTCGCCGACCGCTACGAAGAACTGCTGCGCGCGGCGCAGGCCGGCGCAACGCCGGAAAATCTGTACGCCATGCTGCGCCGGCAGGGCGTGCTGTGCGCCCATCGCACCGGTCCCTACGGTGCGGAAACGCTCAACCGTGCCATCGAGAGCGAGCTGCGCCGGCGGGGCGCGATCCTGGAACCCGGCTCCTGGTTCCCGGGACGTCCGGTCATGGTCCGCCGCAACGACTATGCTGCACGACTGTACAACGGCGATCTCGGTATCGTTTGCGCCGACGCCGACGGGCGGCTCGGCGTCTATTTTCCCGACGCCAGCGGCGAGCTGCGCCGCTTCCCGCCCGCGCGCCTGCCGGGCTGCGACAGCGCCTTCGCGATGACGGTGCACAAGTCGCAGGGCTCCGAATTCGAGTCGGTGGACTTCGTCCTGCCCGCCCAGCGTTCGCGCATCCTCTCGCGCGAATTGTTCTACACCGCCGTCACCCGCGCGATCCGGCAGGTGCGGATCTGGGGCAGTGCGGACATCGTGCGCGCAAGTCTTACCACGCCGGTCGTGCGCGATTCCGCGCTCGCGGAACGGCTGTGGTTGCGGCCCGGAAAGAAGGTTCCCGTTCAAGCCGCTCTTTTTTAAGCGATTGGCCGCGCGCCGCAGGGCGTGTGGCGCCGATCTTGCTCCGGGCATGGCGCAAAGCCCGGGCGCCGTGACGAGCCGTCCCGTCACAGCGCCCGGTATCGAGGAGAACGCCCATGCCCGCAGTGCTCGATTCCGCCCAGCACGGCACCGTGTTGCCGGCGCCCGCGCAGCAGACCGCCTTGGACCGGTTGATCCGGCTCGCCGTGGAACGCAGCCGCGCGCAGCTTGCGGCACACGGCCAGCACCTGCATGTGGAGGCGATGGCTCCGCAGGTGCGCGTCTTCGGCGATCCGGAGGCGCTGGCCGATGCGCTGGCGCAACTGCTTTGCGCGGCCGCCGCGGCGAACGCCGAACGAGGCGCGCTCACGCTGGCCGTCTCGCAAGTCGGCCTCAACGTCACGCTGTGCGTGCGTGCCGAGGCGCCATCGTCTGCGAGCGTGCCGACCTTCGATCGCGAACCCGGCGATTGGGTTGCGGTCGGGCGCGCACGGGATGCGCGCGACGGCACGCGCGAGTATCGCCTGCTGTTGCCCGTCATGCCGGAAGGATGCGCCGCGGAAGCGCCGCGCGTGTCGATGATCGGCGCTCCCGGACAGTCGGTGTGCCGGGTGCTGGTTGTCGATGACAGTGCCGATGCCGCCGACAGCATCGCCTGTCTGCTCGCCATCCGCGGCCACGAAGTGCAGGTCGCGTACGACGGCCCGAGCGCTTACGAGAAGGCGCGGAACTGGCAACCCGAGGTGGTGGTGCTGGACATCGATCTGCCGGGGATGAAGGGTGACGAGATCGCGGTGTCCTTGCGCAATGTCGCGGGCGAGGCCTGTCCCAAGCTGATCGCGCTGAGCGGTTACGACGCTGACGTCGCGGCGCCGTTCGATCTCTATCTCACCAAACCGGTCGATCCGGCCTTCCTGTTGCAATCGGTCGAACGTTATGCAGCCGGACGAGGGGCGTAATGAGAAAACTCGTTGCGAGATGCGAGACCGAAACGGTGCGCTGCGGCATTGCGCCCGCATGCGCATACGCGCACAATGAATCACGTCTCGTGCGTCTTGCCGTGATGACGCTGGAGGAGCCGCGATGACGCCGAAACAACCGCCGATCGAATCGGCGCGCATCATCGAAAGACCCGACGGGTTTTACTGGTGCGACGAGTCGGGCCTGGAATACGGTCCCTTTCCCACGCTGCGCGAAGCCATGCACGACATGGAGGCGAGCGGCGACGTCGAGTCCGAACCGCCCGAATTCGAATCGCTGGAAGAAGCCGAAGCGGAACTGGGCATCGGCTGGATCGATCCCCTGACGGGCGAGCCCGGCGAAGCCGGTTCGCCGCGGCTGGAAGACCACTGAGCGTCTTGCCCAGCCGGCCGAAATTGCCGATCCTTTTCTTGCCGCCCGATCGCGCCTGCGACGCGCCGCGCATGAGGCGGCGGACGAGCATCGTCGGTACGGTGTCCGCGGCACGTTTCCGCTTTCCCTCTCCTCCTTGAGCGGGAACCGTGCGGCGGCGCCGTGGCCGCGGCGCTCAGAGCGTGGGCGTCACCGTGCCGGCATAGGTGCGTTCGTAGTCTTCCTGACAGCGCATGCAGCGTACGGCGGTGGGGTGGACCTTGAGACGGGGGCGCTCGATTTCGTTGCCGCAGTGCACGCAGGTCCCGAAGCTGCCGTCCTTGATGCGTTCGAGCGCGCCTTCGATGCTCTGGAGTTCCTGGACGTCGCGCTGGCCCTCGAGCATGCTGGTGTGCGACAGCAGATCGGCGAGCGCCATGTCGCCTTCCTCGATCAGCGCATCGGCCTGATCGCTGCCCGTCGGCACGCGAGCGGCACGCAATTTCTCACGGACTTCCTCGAGCAGCGTCTTGTACCGCTCGCGCAAGCCGCGTTCGATTTCCTTCAATTCCTTTTCGCTGAGCATGATGATCCCCTAAGCGTCAGGTGAGCGGTCATTGCAAAGCGTAGGCCCGGCATGCGGCTTGAATCTGCTTGCGCAGCCCGCATAATCCAGACCACGGACGGAGGAAAGATGAACAACCACATCGTCGAAACCGGTACCGAGCGCTTCGCCCAGGACGTGCTCGAGGTTTCGCACCAGGTGCCGGTGCTCGTGGACTTCTGGGCGCCGTGGTGCGGGCCTTGCCGCGCGCTCACGCCGGTCCTGGAAAAGCTCGCCGCCGAATATGGTGGCCAATTCGTGCTTGCCAAGATCAATACCGACGAGCATCCCGAGATCGCGATCCAGTACGGGGTGCGCGGCATTCCCAACGTCAAGGCCTTCGTCGACGGCCAGATGGTCGGGGAGTTTACGGGGGCGCTGCCCGAATCGGGCGTGCGGCAGTTCCTCGAACGCGTGCTGCCGGGGCCGAGCGAACGCGAGCGCCGCGCGGCGCAGGCCCATATCGCCGCCGGCGAGTTCGAGGCGGCCGAGACGCGGCTGCGCGAAGCGCTGCGCCTGGACGAGCGCAACGACCGCGCGCGCATCGATCTGGCCGAGCTGCTGGTGGCTCGCCAGGCCTACGAGGAAGCGGAGCAGCTCATCGGGCAACTGCTGCCCATCAGCCGCGACGCGCGCGTTGAGCAGATCGAGGCCCGCATCGGCGTGTGGCGCAAGAGCCAGTCGCTGCCGCAGACCGGGGAACTCGAGCAGGCGCTCGCCGAGCATCCGGACGACCATGCCGCGCGGCTGCGCTATGCCCAGCGGCTGGTGGTGGAGGGCCAATACGCGCAGGCGCTGGAAGCCTTCCTGCAGGTGGTGCAGGGCGACCGCGGCGAGCTGCGCGAGCAGGCGCGCCAGGGCATGCTGGAGGTTTTCAACCTGGACGCGGCGCCGCGCGCGCTGGTGAGCGACTACCGCCGCAAGCTCGCCATGGCCTTGAACTGAGCCGCAGCCCGCGCCGGCCGGGGCTTTCCATGCTGCGGGCATGCTGGCACAATGCCCGGTCAACTGCCCTGACGGACATCGCCCGGCCGAGGAATCCGCTTAGACATGGGTCGTTAGCGTCGAAGCGTCCGCGAGCTCGTCTCGTCGCCGCATCCCTGCGCGGGACCTGCGTCTGAGGA
>QGUL01000223.1 GCA_003242425.1 Pseudomonadota bacterium
CGGCGGGCGGGTTCTGCCGTGGCGCGGGGCTTTCGGGCGCGGCGGGCTACATCGGCATGAACGTCTCGGTGCGCGCCAACGTGCGTACGGCCGAGGCGGCGCGCAGCGGTCTCAATGAGGCGCTCGCCGTGGCGTTCCGCGGCGGTGCGATCACCGGTCTGCTGGTCGTGGGCTTGGGGCTGCTCGGCGTGGCGGGCTTCTATGCCGTCGTCGCCGCGCTGGCAGGACCCGATGCCGCGCAGGCCGAACTCATCAAACCGCTGGTCGGCCTCGGGTTCGGCGGTTCGCTCATTTCCATCTTCGCGCGGCTGGGCGGCGGCATTTTCACCAAGGGCGCCGACGTGGGGGCGGACCTGGTCGGCAAGGTGGAGGCGGGCATTCCCGAGGACGATCCGCGCAACCCGGCGGTGATCGCGGACAACGTGGGCGACAACGTCGGCGACTGCGCCGGCATGGCGGCCGACCTGTTCGAGACCTACGCGGTGACGCTCATCGCCACCATGCTGCTCGGCGCGTTGATGCTGCCGGGGGTGGCGCCCGTGATCTATCCGCTCGCGCTCGGCGGCTTCTCGATCCTCGCTTCGATCATCGGCTGCTTTTTCGTCAAAGCGACCGGCGGCCGCATCATGAGCGCGCTCTATCGCGGCTTGATCGTGGCAGGCGCGCTGTCCTGCGCCGCCTTCTATCTCATCACCGAGTGGCTGATGGGCGGCGTGCTGACCCAGGTGAGCTTCGACATCGGCGGAACGCAGACGCAGATCGGCGTCTGGCGCCTGTGGGGCGCGTCCGTGATCGGGCTCGCGCTCACCGCGGCCATGGTGTACATCACCGAGTACTACACCGCGACCGAATGCGCACCCGTGCGGCACATCGCCGCGGCCTCGCAGACGGGGCATGCGACCAACATCATCGCCGGGCTGGGCGTGTCGATGCGCGCCACCGCCTGGCCGGTGCTCGCGGTGTGCGCCGCGATCCTGCTCTCTTACTGGCTCGCGGGGCTCTACGGCATCGCGATCGCGGCGACCTCGATGCTCTCCATGGCCGGCATCATCGTCGCGCTCGATGCCTACGGCCCCATCACCGACAACGCCGGCGGCATCGCGGAAATGGCCGATCTGCCGGACGCGGTGCGCGCCATCACCGATCCCCTCGACGCGGTGGGCAACACCACCAAGGCGGTGACCAAGGGCTATGCCATCGGTTCGGCGGGTCTTGCCGCGCTGGTGCTGTTCGCCGATTACACCCATGCGCTCGGCAGCGGCGGCCGGCATCTCAGTTTCGATCTCTCCCATCATCTCGTGATCATCGGTTTGTTCATCGGCGGCCTGGTGCCCTACCTGTTCGGGGCCATGGCGATGGAAGCGGTGGGACGCGCGGCGGGCGCCGTGGTGGTGGAAGTGCGGCGCCAGTTCAGGGAGATTCCGGGCCTCATGGCCGGTACCGCGAAGCCGGATTATTCGCGCACCGTCGACATGCTCATGCGCGCGGCGATCAGGGAGATGATCCTGCCTTCGCTGTTGCCCGTGCTGGTGCCGCTCGCAGTCGGGCTGGCGCTCGGTCCGCAGGCTTTGGGCGGCGTACTGGTGGGCTCGATCGTGACCGGCCTGTTCGTGGCGATTTCGATGACGACGGGCGGCGGCGCCTGGGACAACGCCAAGAAATACATCGAGGACGGCAACTTCGGCGGCAAGGGTTCCGAGGCGCACAAAGCCGCGGTCACCGGCGACACCGTGGGCGATCCCTACAAGGACACGGCCGGTCCCGCGGTGAACCCGCTCATCAAGATCATCAACATCGTGGCGCTGCTCATCGTGCCGCTGATGGTCTGAACCGCGAGCGGGCAGCTAATCGGCGAAAGGCGAAGCGTTCGGCGACGCCGGCAGCGGGCGCTTCATGCTCGCGCCGTCGTAGGGCGCGGGGTCGCCGCCGCCCGATTCCTCGCCGAGCGAGCGCGCGATGAACTTCCATTCCTGGTACGACTTGGCGCCGGCGAAGTTGAAACGGCGCGGGAAATTGGCCTGCTTGATGGGCGCGTCTTCCGACTTGCTGTACACGCCGACGATGCCGTTGCCGGGACCGCGTACCAGGCCCCAGTCCATGGTCCCCGTCATGGGATCGGGATAGAGCTTGCGGATGTGGCGCCTCACGACCGGCAGCCGCGGATCCTTCACCAGATCCTCCAACTTCTCGGGAAAGGTGCGCGCGCCGGGGGAATGGCGGCGGTAACTGTCGATCGCCTCCGCATAGGCGGCGCCGACGAAAAGCAGTTCCAGTTCCCGCTCGCGCTGCAGCGCCGTGCTGGTGAGCTCGGCGGCAGCGCTCAATGCCAAGCCGAGCAGCGCCACGAGGATGAGCAGCCCGATGTAGGTGTAACCCGCGTTGCGTTTCGTCGCGCGCATCTCACAGCTCGGCGTAAGGTGTGCCGTCCGAAGCGTTGCCTGGCGCGCCGCTCTTCACGTCGTAGACCTCGCCCTTCACGTTGGCATCGGGCGGCACTTCGACTACGGTCCAGGTGTCGTTGCGCTCGGTGATCGGATCCACGGGCATGCCGCGCAGATAGCGCTTCTCCACCAGCTCCTCCAGGGAATCAGGATATTTGGCGTGATCGGCGTAGTACTTGTCGAGCGCATCGCGCATGACCGCGAGCGACTGCTTGAGCGCGACTTCCTTGGATTTGTCCACGCTGCCGAAATAGCGCGGCAGCGCGATGGTGAGCAGCGTGGCGATGATCGCCATCACGATCAGCAGCTCGACGAGCGTGAAGCCGCGTCGCATGCGGGCGAAAGTTTCCGTCACCATTGCCGGTAGGGGATGCCGTTGATGCCCACGCCGTCGGACAGCGAATAGACGTCGTACACGTCCTCGCCTTCCTCGGGCTGGTCGGGCGGCGACTTGTAGCTGCGTTTGCCCCACGTTTCCTCCGCAGGCAGATCGAAGTCGTCGTTGAAGGGATCGCGCGGGATACGCCGCAGGAAATAGATCTTGCGATCTTCCTGCGCGCTGCGCGCGTCCTTCACGCCTTCCACCAGCACATTCAGCGAAGGCGGATAACCGGATTCGTCCGCCTTCTTCTGGATGCGTCCTTCGTCGGCCGCCTTCTTGTATTCGTCGAGCGCGGTGCGGATCTGGCGGAGCGCGCTGCGCAACTCCTGCTCCTTGGCGCGTTTCACCGCAAGCTCAGCGAACGGCACGGCGATCGACACCAGGATGCCGATGATCGCCACCGTCACCATCAGCTCGATCAGCGTGAACCCGTGAGCGTTGCGGTAGAGCGGAAGGACGCGTGTCACGGATTCCTCCTATCGGGGTGCTTCCTCGTCCGGCGGAGGCTCCTGCGTTCCGGACGTCGCTGGCGGGGCGGATGGCGCGGGCGGCGGCTCCGGCGCCTGCGTTCCGGGCTGGGCGGCGGTGATATTGAGGACGTGCGCGCCGGGTGTATCGACGGAAAGCGGCTGCCCTTTCTCGTTCTCCGCGCCCACCACTTCGATACCGATCCGTGTCGTGGTGGGTTCCTTGGCGACGACCCGGAACTGGGGCTGCACGACGTTCATGGGACTGCCTACCACCGAAGGCCCGGTCATGCGCAGTTGCGCCACACCCGGGCTGTCGCTGCTCGCGCCCGAGACGAGTTGCAGCACGCCCGGATCGAAAGTCAGCCGGATCGAAGCCTGGCTGCCCTCGTTGCGCGCGGGCAGACCCAGGCTCAACGCAAAGCCGCTGCCTGCGGGGACTTCTTCCGGACCGGTGACGACCAGCGACAAGCTTCCTCCGACGCCTTCTTCCGCGCCCGGTTGCGTCTGGGTCGTGGCGGGGCGCGCCGCGGTGACGGTGCCGCCACCTTGAGACTCCACGCTCAGGGCGCGCAGCGGCGTGGCGGCGATGCGCAGCGGCATGGCTCCCGGTGCCGACTCGGTGCCGGAGGGTACGTGCGTCTGCAGATGGTCCGGCCGCATGAGGTTGCGCACCACGCGCGGGGTGATGAGCAGCACGATTTCGGTCTTCACGCGCTGATCGTTGTCGCTGCGGAACAGACGGCCGAGCAGCGGAAATTCGCTGAGATAGGGCACCTTGTTTGCGGACCGTCGATCCTCGTCGTTGATGAGGCCGGCCAGCACCTGCGTTTCGCCGTCGTGCAACCGCAACGTGGTCGCCGCGTTGCGGGTGCCGAGCCGGGCGGACCCGGGCCCCGACCCTTTGCTGTTTCCCG
>QGUL01000224.1 GCA_003242425.1 Pseudomonadota bacterium
GGGTTGACCCCGATCGGCGCGCCCGAGGTGGTGGGCAGGGTATAGCCGTCGGGCGCGGATTTGGTCACCGCCGCCGTGCCGACGTTGCCGCCCGCGCCGCCGCGGTTCTCGACCAGGAAGGTCTGCCCCAGCAGTTCCGTCAGTCCCTTGGCGATCGGACGCGCCGCGATATCGGACGGCCCGCCGGGCGGCCAGGGCACCACGATGGTCACAGGTTTGGCCGGCCACTCCTGGGCCGTTGCCGAAAACGGCACGAGCCCGGTCAGGAGCGCGCCGCACAATATCGCCATTGCACGCAATACACGCATAGATCCTCCTCGTCGGTGAGCGCGGCCTTTTCGTGCACACCACCGGCCGCCGCGCGGGCCGCTTGGCGCATCTCAATGCAGAATCATATGCCGCCCCGTGCCGGGGCGGCGCGATTGACGAGATCCCGACGCCCTATTCGAAGTCCGCGTCGAGCACGATGCGATAGTGCGGCTTGCCTTCGCGCAGCCGCTGCAGCGCGGCGTTGACCTCGCGCATGGGGAAATGCTCGACCCGCGGCGTGATGTTGTGGCGCGCCGCGAACTCCAGCATCTTGTCCATGGCGTGACGCGGCCCGGTCGGCGATCCGCTCACATGCTGCTCGAAGCTGATGAGCTGCATCGCCTGCACCGGCACCGGCTCCAGCACCGCACCGACGAAATGCAGCCGTCCCTTGGGTGCAAGCGTCGCCATCAGCGCATCCCAGTCGAGCGGAACGTTGACGGTGTAGAGAATGAGATCGAGCGAACCCTGCAGCGCCCGCATGGCCGCGGCGTCGGTGCTCGACACCACACGGTGCGCACCGAGCGCAAGCGCTTCCTCACGCTTGGACGCGCTGGAGGTGAAGGCCACCACCTCGCAACCCCAGGCGTTGAGGAACTGCAGCGCGAGGTGGCCGAGGCCGCCGATGCCGACCACGCCCACGCGCGCGGTGGGCGAGAGGTTGGTCATCAGCAGCGGATAGAACACCGTGATGCCGCCGCACATCAGCGGCCCGGCGCTCGCGGCATCCAACCCCGCGGGCAGCGGCACCGCCCACAGCCAGTGCACCCGCAGGCGGTCGGCGAAGCCGCCGTGGCGGCCGACGATGGTGCCTTGCACGCCGGAACAGAGATGGTGGTTGCCGCTCAGGCAGCTCGCGCAGTGGGCGCAACTGCTGGCGTTCCAGCCCACGCCCACGCGTTGTCCCACTTTGAGCCCTTTGACGTCTTCGCCGACGGCCACCACACGGCCGATCGCCTCGTGGCCCGGCACGAAGGGATACTGCGTCATCGACCAGGCGTTATCGAGCATGGAGAGGTCGGAATGGCAGATGCCGCAGTATTCGACGGCGATCTCCACGTCCTCGGTGCCCAGCGGGCCCGGATCGTAATCGAAGCGTTGCAGTGGACCGCCCGGGGTGCGGGCGGCCCAGGCTCGAATACGGGTCGTCATGGAAAAGCTTCCTCCTTCGGGGACGCGGGTCGCCTGGGCGCACGGCAAGGCCCATACCCACGTCGTCGTCGCGAAGCCTAGCGGGCTCGGGAAGCCGTTTCAATTCCGCTCACGCGCCGGCCTTGCGCCAGACGCTGGCGAACCAGGGCTGGCGTTCGCGCGGCAGTCCGGGGGGGCGGTAGTAGGCGTCGATCAATTCGAAGCCGGCCGCCCGCACATGGGCAAGCCAGCTCTCGGGCGCGTGGAAAACCCCGTAGCGCCCTTGCACCCAGCCCGCCTCGTCCTGTCCGCGGGGATTGGAGCTGAACAGCACGCCGCGCGGCTTGAGCGCGGCGCGCAGCTCGGCGAGCACGCGCGGCAATTCGGACAGCGGGGCGTGAAACAGGGAAGCATTGGCGTAGATGCCGTCGAAGCGTTCCGCCGGCAGTTCGAGTGCGAGAAAGTCCTGCTGCCACACCTCGCAGCCGCTGTAGGCGCGCGCCATTTCGCAAAAGCGCGGCGCGCCGTCCAGGCCGATAGCGACGTGGCCGCGTTCGTTGAAGGCCTTGAGATCGCGTCCCGGCCCGCAGCCGAGGTCGAGCAGGGTAAAAGGCGGTTCGGCTTCGATGGCGCCGAGCAGCGCCTCGATGTTCTGCGAGACATCGTGGTCGCGCGTGCCGGCCCAGAAAGCTTCGGCGTGGGCGTCGTAGTGACGCAACGTCGTCGTGGTGATGCGGGATCGATCCTCGCCGTTCACTGTCCGTCCCCGCCGCATCGTGCGGCGCCTGTGCGCCGCGCGGAAGGGTTCAGGGCGCTGCGGCGCTCAGCGGACCTGCCCGTACCAGCTCGCCCCATGCGGCGATACCCGGTCCATAGGATTGTATCGCCGCGCCGAGCAGTACCCCCAGCAACGCGACCGCCGCCACTCCCCAGACCGTGCGGCGTATCGCCGTACGGAACCACTCTTCGCTTTCGACGTTGTACAGGCTGCAGCACAGCGCGAGCGCGAGCACGATGGCCAGCAACAGATCCACCGACAACGTCGGGTTGGCCGTTACGAGCGACACCGCAGCCCATACCGCCCCGCACAGCACGGTCGCGGCGATGAGCACGAAGGCGAGCGTTTCGGCGTCGTAAGCGCCGCGCGCGCCCTGCTCCGCAGGGTGTGCCGGTGCGCCGGGAAGCGAAACTCCCCCCCGTGCATCCGGCCGCATCGCATCGCCCCGCCTGTCGGACAGAAAATCCAGACTCTCGTCGAGCCTTTCCTCGGCACGCGGCTTCGTCCTCGACCACAGCAGCAGCAGACATGCCAGATAGCCGATGCCGATCGCCGTGGGATAGCGCAACCAGGGCGCGCTCATGCCGGTCTGCCACAAGAGGAAGGATGCGAAGAAACCGACTGCAGCAGTGAGCGCCACGATGAGCGTGATGTGAAGCCCGGGGCGGCGAAGCGCACCGAGTCGATCCTGCGCCGACGCCGGCGCGACACGCTGACGTGGGGCCGGCGCCCCGACCCCTCCGGATGGATGCGTGCTCGGGGTACAGGCGTGCTCTTTGTCCATGCTGCCTCCACGACGCAGGCTACGCGTCGAGGCGTGACGCTAACGGACGGGCATTCCCCCCGCAACCTAACCAAACGGCCTAGTTGACGCGCGACAAAAAGGAAATCTAGGACGCAAACCACAAGGCCCTGCGTCTACGACAGAAAGTGCCGAACGGCCTCAGACGCTAACCGGCCGTCACCGGCAACAGCAGGATGCGGTTGTAGTTGGGATGAGATTCCGCGCCGACTCGATGCCGCAAAGATCGGCCGCCCGCTTCGGCAGTTCATCGAGCGTGCGCACGCACGCCATGCCGTTGCCCATCATCACCAGCTCGATTCCAACGCCCCGACGCACCGCACTCGGCTGCAGTTTTGCAGCACTCAATATGCCGCAGGGAGTTGCATATAAACCAAAAACCGCGACGATGTGGTCATGCGGTGCAATGGTGTAGTGCATCCGTCCCGCGTCATGCCCCGCGTTGGGGCATTGTTCAGGCCGCCATGCTGCGCGTCTGCACGACGGCGATGGCTTTGGCGAGATTGAGATCGTCGGTATAGCCGCTGCCGTAGAGGCAGCAGGCAATCTGGTTCACCACGGGCAGCGGCATGGGCACGACGCCCTCCAGCGCGCTGCGCACATATTGGGCCGTCGCCGCGGCCTCCAGATCCTGCGGTGCGAACTCGGGCACGTCCTCGGTCATGCGCTCCTGCTCGAACAGCAGCTCGTGATGCCCGTCGCGGTACAGTTCCATGCGCGGCCGGCGGCGCGGCGCGGCATAGGGTTCGCCTTCCGTACCCTTCATCAGCAGGGCGGCGCCGCGCGTCTGCACGAGCACTTCGCCAAGCTTCTGCATGTAGTCGGGATGCGTGACGGCGACGACGCGCAGGCAGTCGCCGCCGAAGGGGTCCATCAGTTTCACGACGGTGTGCGCGCTGTTGCGCACGCCGAGCCGCGCGCGCACGCCCAGCAACTGCGCGATACCGGGCGAAAGCACCGCGGTCGGCACGAAAGTGAGCCTGCCTTCGTCCAGGGAGCGTTGCGCCTGCGCGAGCGTCGCGCATGGCATGATGCCCAGCTCGCGCAGGATATAGGCGGTGGCGACGCGACCGTTGCCGTCAAGCAGACCGTGCACCAGCACCGGCACGCCGATGCGGTGCAGCGCCATCGCGACGAGCGGCACCAGATTGGGCTGGCGCCGCGCGCCGTTGTACGAAGGCAGC
>QGUL01000225.1 GCA_003242425.1 Pseudomonadota bacterium
CCAAGGAATTTGTTTGTTTTTGTCGTGGGCTGGTCGGTGTCGGTCGTGTCGTTCATTGTCCTTCTAGGTTCTTCAAGTCTCGCGCAAGGCGACGATGGGCGGACGGGAAAGCGCCGCACGCGTCCCCGCCCAGGTGTTGATACCCACGCAGAGCAGCCCCAGCGCCGGCCCGGCCAGCCAGATCCAGACATCGGAATCGTACGGCAATTCGAATACGCGCGACGCCAGCACGTAGCCGATCGCGCTGGCGCCGGCCGCGGCGAGCAGCCCCGCAAGCAGCCCCAGGGCGACGAACTCCGCCCGCTGCGCCTGGCTCACCTGCACGCGCGTGGCACCGAGCGCGCGCATCACCGCCGCTTCGCGGATGCGCTCGTCCTGGGTGGCGAGCAGCGCCGCGTAGAGCACCAGCACCCCGGCGACGAGCGCGAACAGGAACACGAACTGCACCGCCTGCACCACGCGTTCCATGATGGAAAGCGCCTGGCGCAGGATGGCGCTCATGTCCACCACCGTGAGATTGGGGAAACGTTGCGCTAACCGATGCATCAGCGCACCGTGCTCGCCGGGCAGATGGAAAGCGGTGATGTAGCTGGTCGGAAACCGCTCCAGCAGCGCCGGCGTGGCGATGACGAAGAAGTTCACCTGCATGGAATCCCAGTCGAGGCTGCGCAGATTGGTGACCGGCGCGCTGAAGGTCTCGCCTCCCACCGACCAGGTGAGGCGGTCGCCCACCTTGATGCCGAGCCGCTTCGCAATGCCGCGTTCCACGGAAAGCGCGCCCTCACGCAACGCGGCCTCGTCGAACCAGCGTCCCGCACTCACTTGGTTGTGGCCGGGCAATGTCTCCATGTAGGACAGGTTGAATTCGCGCTCCACCAGGCGGCGGCTGCGCTCGTCCGCGTAGTGTTCGGCGTTGACCGGCTCGCCGTTGATCGCCATCAGCCGGCCGCGCACCATGGGATAGATTCTCGGCGCCGGCAGGCGATGCTCGGTGAAGAAGTCGAGCACCGGCTCGCGCTGATCGGGCTGGATGTTGAGAACGAAGCGGTTGGGCGCATCCGCCGGCGTGCGGTTGCGCCAGGCGTCGAGCAGATCGTTGCGGGTGAAACTGAGCAGCAGAATGGCGGTGAGGCCGAGCGAGAGCGACAGAATCTGGACGGTGTTGGATCCGGCCCGCCGGCGCAGCGACGCGAGGCCGTAACGCCATGCGAGCGGGGCGCGTGCGCCGAGCGCCGCCAGCGTGCGCAGGCCGAAGTAGCCCGCCGCCGCAAACAACGCAAAGGCCGCCGCGAAACCGCCGATGACGTACAGGCCGAGCTTCACGTCGCCCGCCTGCCAGACGAGCAGCACCGAGAGCGCGACGAAACCCGCGCCGTACGCAATGATCGCGCGCTGTTGCGGCGCGCCGACTTCGCGGCGGAGGACGCGCAACGCCGGCACGTTCTTCAACTGCAGCAGCGGCGGCAGCGCGAAACCGAGCAGGAGCACGAGCCCCGTCGCATAACCCTGCAATGCGGGCAGCAGCGTCGGCGCGGGCAAATCGCCGCCCCCGCCCACCAGTCCGGCAAGCGACGCCGCGAGCATCTGTTGCGCGAAATAGCCGAGCACGCAACCGACCGCGCAGGCGATCAGGCCCAATGCGAGAAACTCCCAGGCGAACAGATGCATAAGGCGCCGCTGTGTGGCGCCGAGGCAGCGCATCACCGCGTAGCCGTCGAGATGGCGGTCGGTGTAACGCTGTGTCGAAAGCCCGATCGCCACCGCCGCGAGCACCACGGCGAGCAGCGCGGTGAGCCCCAGGAACTGCTGCGCGCGGTCGAGCGACTGGCGCATTTCCGGACGCGCCTCGTCGAGGCTTTCCAGTCTTTCGCCGCGACCGAGCTGCGCCTTCGCCCAGTTCTCATAGGCCTTGACAGCATCGCGTTCGCCGGCGACGTAGAGCGCATAGGTCACGCGGCTGCCGGTCTGGACGAGGCCCGTGGCCGGCACATCGGCCGCGTTCATCATCACCCGCGGGGCGAGATTGAAGAAGCTCACGCCGCGGTCGGGTTCGATGGTGAGCAGCGCATCGATGCGCAGGCTCGCACCGCCGAGTTCGATGGTCTCGCCCACGCGCCTGTCGAGCGCGGGCAGCAGGCGTTCGTCGACCCAAACCGTGCCCGGCGCGGGGATGGTCGTCACTTCCTCGTCCGGCGTGTTGGGTGCACGCGCGATGCGCAGACGGCCGCGCAAGGGATAGTTCTCGCTGACCGCCTTCACGCCCACGAGCTGCGCCGCCTCCTCGCTGCGTGCCATGCTGATGAAGGTGAGCGCCGTGGCGCTGCGCAGGCCGAGCACCGTAGCCTCGTCCGTATAACGCCGGTCCAGCGGATGATCGGCGCGGATGAGCAGATCGGCGCCGAGCAGTTGGTGCGCTTCGCCCACGAGCGCGAGCTTCACGCGGTCGGCGAAGAAGCCGACGCTCGTCACGCTCATCACCGCGATCACGAGCGCCAGCGCCAGCACGCGCAGCTCGCCGGCGCGCCAGTCGCGCAGGAGCATGCGCAATGCGAGCCGCGTCATGCCCCGCTACCGTCGACGATACGCCCGCCCGCGAGGCGGATCAGCCGGCCGCAGCGCCGCGCCAGCATTTCGTCGTGGGTGACGAGCACCAGCGTGGTGCCGGCCTCGGCGTTGAGCTCGAACAGCAGATCGATGATCTGCGCGCCCGTCGCGGCGTCGAGGTTGCCGGTCGGCTCGTCGGCGAGCAGGAGCTTGGGTTGCACGACGAAGGCGCGCGCAAGGGCCACGCGCTGCTGCTCGCCGCCGGAAAGATGCTTGGGATAATGCTGCAGCCGCTCGCCCAGACCCACGCGCTCCAGCATGGCGCGCGCCTTCGCCTCGGCCTGCGGATCGTTAGCGAGTTCCAAAGGCAGCATGACGTTCTCGAGTGCCGTGAGGGGCGGCAGCAGCTGGAAGGACTGGAACACGAAACCCAGCAGCCGCGCGCGAAGCGCGGCGCGGCCGTCCTCGTCCAGCGCGTAGAGATCGTGGCCGTCGAGTTGAACCGAACCGCGGGTCGGTGTATCCAATCCGGCCAGGAGGCCGAGCAACGTGGATTTGCCCGAGCCGGAGGCGCCGACGACGGCCACCGCCTCGCCCGGCATGATTTCCAGCTCGACGTCCTCGAGGATGTGCAGCGGACCGCTGCCGTTCGCGCCCGGTACGATTTTCGTCAACCCGGTGGCTTTGACCATCTGCACTATGGGATCGCGCTGCATGCTCAAACGCTTGCTCTGGATCGTATTGATGTGCTGGAGCGGCCTCGCCGCCGCGCAGCACACCATACTCGTCTATGGCGACAGCCTGTCGGCCGCATACGGGATCAGCCAGAGACAAGGCTGGGTCGCGCTCCTCCAGGAGCGGCTGCAGGCAAGGAATCTGGATTATACCGTCGTGAACGCCAGCATCAGCGGCGAGACCTCGAGCGGCGGCGCGGCGCGCATCGACGAAGTTCTCAGCCGCACGAAGCCCGACATCGTCGTTCTTGCGCTCGGGGCCAACGACGGCTTGCGCGGTCTGCCCGTGGCGCAGATGAAGCGCAACCTGAGCCGTATCATCGAAGCCTCGCAACAAGCGGGCGCGCGGGTGCTCGTCGCCGGCATGCGGCTGCCGCCCAATTACGGGCAGCGTTACGCGCAGGAATTCGAACAGGCTTTCGCCGAACTGGCGAAGCGGCACAAGACCGCCTATCTGCCCTTCCTGTTGGAAGGCATGGCGACACAGCAGGCGCTGTTCCAGCCCGATCAGTTGCACCCCACCGCGGAGGCGCAGCCCATCATCCTCGACACGGTGTGGCAGGCGCTGGAACCGCTGCTCCAGCGGCGCACTCAGCGCACCGACAGACGCGGCTCGCCCGCGGCGAGCTGACCGATCACGCGCGCATCGTCGAACCCTTCGCGCTTGAATACGTCGAGCACCGCGTCCGCGGTATCGGGCGCGCAGGCCACCAGCAGGCCGCCGCTGGTCTGCGGATCGGTGAGCAGCGCCTGTTTCCAGGATTCGAACCCGGCGGGCAAGTCGACCTGCGCACCGTAACTCGCCCAGTTGCGGCCGGAGGCGCCGGTGGCCACGCCCTGCTGCGCCCATTCGCGCGCGACGCCGAGCAGCGGCACGGCATCGAACTCGATTTCCGCCGCGAGCTTCGAG
>QGUL01000003.1 GCA_003242425.1 Pseudomonadota bacterium
GACGGACGGTGTGAGCGGCAAGTTCACGAACGTCACGACGGATCTCGCGTTCCTGTCGCCGACGCTGAACTACGACGCGAACAGCGTCTATCTCACGCTGATCAAAGGCGGCAACTATTGCGACGTTGCGACGACCCGCAACCAACACGCGCTGTGCGGCGTGCTGGAAAACGCCGCCGGAGGCGCGACGGGCGATTTGCAGACGGTGATCAGCACGCTCAACTCGCTGTCGGCGGCGCAGGCACGCGCAGCGTTCAATTCCATCGGCGGCGCTTCCATCGCACATCTGCGTCGTGCGGGCGTCGCGTTTGTGAACGGCTTCGGCGATATGCTGAGTCGCCGACTCCACTCGATGGCCACCGCCGACGCGGCACGCGCGAACGGACCGATCATGCTGGCCGCGGTGGATCGGCCTTCCGACATCGGCATGGCCGGCTACGGCATGTCCGGCCAACCGGCCGCGCGTCACGGCCTCTGGATGCGTGCACACGGCCTGTGGCAGGACTACGACGGCGATCGCGACATGGCCGGCAGCAAGCTCTCCGGCGGCGCGCTGACCATCGGTGCCGACACGCGCCTGAAAAACGATTGGGTGGTCGGCGTTTCGTTCTCCGCCGGCAGGACGAATCTGGAATTCGACGGCATCGACGACGACGGTTATGCACGCGGTCGCGCCATCGGCGCCTACGCCGGCTTTACCAGCGGCGCTTGGACTTACCGAGGGCATCTGGCCTACGCCTGGTACGACAACCGCATGGAGCGCGAAGTCGTGGTGGGCGCATTGCGCAACACCGCGAAGTCGGACTTCGACTCGCACTCCATCCTCGTGCACGGCGAGGCGAGCGTGGATCTGCCCATGGGCGGCTGGACGCTGCAACCCCTGTTCGGTGTGCAAGTGCTGCATGCGCGCAGCGAAGGCTTCACCGAAAAAGGGGCGGGCGGGCTCAACCTGAAGGTCGATGCCGACAGCAGCACCTCGGTGCGCACGCTGATCGGCGCAAAGACGGTGCACGACTTCGGCAAGCTGCGCATCGAGCCGCGGCTGGTGTGGTCGCACGACTTCGGCGACATCAACGAGCCGGTCAAGGCGCGCCTCGCTGCGGCGCCGGCCGCGGGCAGCTTCCAGAGCTACGGGGCGGAGGTGAAGCGCGACTCGTTGATCGCGGGGCTCGGTGTGTCGGGCAAAGTGCGCAAGGGCGTGAGCCTGTTCGGTGACGTGCAGTTCAACTACAACTCGCGTCAGCACGGCGTCGCGGCCCTGGTGGGCCTGCGCTCGAGCTGGTAGCCGGTTTACCGGGGAGGCGGCGTGTAAAATCGCCGCTTCATCGAGGAGCCGCACATGTACGTCGAAGAACGCATCTACACCCTGCATCCGGGCAAACTGCCCGCCTTTCTGAAGATCTACGAGGAGAAGGGCTACGGGCCGCAGCGCGAAATCCTCGGCCCGCCGGTGGGCTGGTACACCGCCGAGATCGGCGAGCTGAACCAGGTCGTGCACCTGTGGGCCTATACCAGCCTGGACGATCGCGAGGAACGCCGCGCGCGTCTCTACGCCGACCCCCAGTTCAAGGAGTATCTGACGCAGATCTTCCCGCTGCTGGTGAAAATGGAGAACCGCATCCTCAAACCGGCCCCCTTCTTCGTCGAACCGCTGAAGAAAATGCTCGCGAGCTGGGAAGGCTGATGGGCCGCTGGCAGAGGAAGCTGATCGGGCTGATCGCGATCGCGCTCGGCATCTACTTCTTTCTCGACGCGATCAACACCCCCGGCGGGATGGGGCCTGTCTTCCGCGAGTGGACAGGCCTGTCCGATCACAGCGGGCGCCGGCAACAGGCGGCGCCCGAAGCGCCTGTCTCCGACATTCCCACGCCCGGCAATCCGCTGAACAAATGAACCGGCGGCGCTGCGTGCGCCGCCGGGATCGTTCCTTGCTGTGTTCAGGGCAACCTTTCAGTGAGGAACAACCATGCAGAAGTCCACCATCCTTGTCGCGACCGCCTTTGCCGCTTTCGTTTTGACGGGCTGCGGCGACGACGATCGCGCTTCCGAGCAGATGAGCGCGCCCGCGACGAGTGCGCCCGAGACCACGACGTCGCCCGCGCCCAGCGCCGGTTCGCCGGGCGAGGCGTTCGGCGGCCGCATCGGCGCCGATCCCTCCGTGCCGCAGGCCTCGGATGTCGTCGCGCCCGCCAATCCGACCAACACCGCCCAGGAAACGACGGCAAATCCGCCCAATGACCTGAGTAAGAAAGAAGAGTCGGAGAACATGCCGCAGCCCGGCGCCGTGCACAGCTACAGCACGCCCATCCGCGAGCAGAGCGACCAGACTTCCGGGAAGTAGCCGGATGCGCCGCCGCATGGCGGCGCAGATCAGAACAGGCGGCAGACGACCCGCATGCCGGACGCGAGCAGCGCCGCGAACCATACGCCTGCGCCGCCCAGCACATAGAGCACACCCCACAGTGCTCGCCGTCCGGGCTCGAGCTGCGGTTCCAGAAGAAACGGCGCAGCGAACAGTACAACGCCTGCCGCAACGCCGGACCATACATAAGCGCTCAATCCCCATTCGCAGGATGCAGGCGTTGCAACAAAGGCGAATACGCATAACGTCCCGCCGATAACGATTGCGACGACAAGCGAGCGCTTGGGCCAGCCGCCATCAATCCAGCCGCCGCAGCGCGTGGCACGGCTCGTCGAGACAACCGTGCAGTTCATCCTCGCCGACCTCGGGCGGAATCGACACGTCATTCGTCGGCGTGCGCAGCCCCGTGCCGCAACGGTATACGCGCCAGCGCCCGTTTTCGCGCGACACCTCGATGACGTAATGGCCGTAGTCGAAGCGCATTTTTCCAGGATGCCAGTCGCGATTACTGGTAAAGAAACGCCGGTGCGACCTGCGCTAGATGAATCCGATCCAGCGCCCCGCGATGAGGATGGCCAGCCACAGCAGCGCTGACAGCGCGGCAACGGTTCGCACCTTTGCGCTCACAGGCCCGCCGGCAAGCGCGGTGCGGTAGTCGCCGCCCGAGTGTTGGAACGCGACGTTGACGAAGGCCAGCGCGAGGAGCACGAGTTTGGCGAGGAAGGCGGCGTTGCCGGCGTATTCGAGCGGTTTCACCGTGAAGAGCCACAGGCCGGTGGCGATCGCGAGCGCCGCGCCGAACGTGGCGGTCCGGTCAAGAATGGGTGCGATGGTGCCGAGCGGCACGCCGCGCATGAAGCCTATCAGGCGCAGATCGAGAGGCAGGATGGCGCCGAGCAGCAAGCCGATTCCGAGGATGTGCGCGGCGTTGACGAAGAGATAGGCGCGCCACGATTCCTGCAGCCAGAGCGCGCCCGGCCAACCGCCCAGCCATAGCAGGAACGTCTCCGTCATTCCCGGATCCGCTCCGGATACATGTCGTAGTGCTTGCCGTCGATGGTGATGCGTACGGCTTTCATGTGCGGCTTGTTCGGCTCCTTGGTGCGGTTGCCGAGCACGGTCACACGGTCGCCGGGCTTGGCCGTATCGCCGCGAAAGCCCGAGCGTTCCGTCTGATACGGATTCCCGAGATCGACCTGCCACACGCGTCCGTCCGCAGCCTTCACGCGCAGGGTCGGATGGGGCGGCGCCATCGATACGGATTCGATGGTGCCTTCGAGCGTGGACTGTTCCTCCTCCGCCCAGGACCAGCCGTGGTGGGCGAAGGCACCGCCGCTCCAGAACGCGACTGCCGCGCCGCAAAGCAAGGCGAGCCTTCGCCAACGGCGCAGGTTCGTGTCCGGGCTTTCATTCAAAGCGTCCATGGTGCGCTCCTTTCCGACCGACGAATGTCGGAGGTTGAGACCGAAGTGCCGCGTTCCCGGTTCCGGTGTCCGTCGGGCATGCTGCGTCGCATTCAGGCCGGGAGCTTGCCGCCGTTGCGGATGATGTCCACCAGCGCTTTCAGCGCATCGGTGGCGGTGAAGATGCCCATCAGGCGGCCGTCCTCGTCGTTGACGAGGACGCTGCCGACCTTCTTTTCGGCCATGAGCTCCACCGCTTCATCCAGCGTCGCGCTTGCCTTCACCGCCACGGGATCGGGCGTCATGAGGTCGCCCGCGGTCATCTGGAATTTCTCCGCCACGCTCATGCCGGCGATCAGGCGCACATCCCGGTCGCTGATGATGCCCACGGCCACGCCGTCGCGGACGACGGGCAGGTGACGGATGCTGTGCCGCTCCATCAGACGCTGCAGCTCGTCGATGTTCATGTTCTCTTTGGCGGCGACCACATCGGTGGTGGTGAATCGGGTCACAGGCACTCGGATGGGCTGCATGCAAAAGCTCCTTTTGGAATTCTTATGAGGCTTTTAGGGCGGACGATAGATGGTTTTGCCGGCTTCGCCAACTGTGGCGCGCCGCCGGTTGCAGGGTCAGAACGAATCCGGGCCGATGGCGGCGGTGCGTTCCGGCAGGCCTGCGACATCGACTTCGACGGCGACGAGCGTGCCGGCCGCCGGACACTGGGCCAGTTGCTCGGGTTTGCGGCCCGTACGCAGGTTCGCGACGTACAGCGTGCGCAGGTCGTCACCGCCGAAACAGGGGCAGGTGGGCCAGCGCACCGGCAGTTCCACCGTCTGCAGCAGCCGGCCTTGCGGGTCGAAGCGACCGATGCGGCCGCTGTCGATCAACGCGAGCCAGTAGCAGCCTTCGCTGTCGACGGCCGCGCCGTCCGGACGGCCGTCGATGTTCGCGGCCTGCAAATCGATGTAGAGCCGCCGCTCGGACGGATGACCTTGTGCGTCGAGGTCGAACGCCCACACCTTGCGCGCCGGCGTGTCGGCGCAATAGCCCGTGCGTCCGTCCGGGCTGAACGCCAGGCCGTTCGCGGTCGTGACGCCGTCGAAGACGCGCTGCAGCGTCCCGTCGGTGTCGAGACGGTAGAACGCGGCTTCCGCGCGGTCGCGCGGCTCGTAGATGCTGCCGATCCAGAAACGACCCTGCGCGTCGCAGCGTCCGTCGTTGAAACGCGTGCGGTCCGGGTTGTAGGGCGGATCAGCCACGTGCGTGAGCGTCCCGGTCGCGGTGTCGAAGCGGAAGATGCCGGTGCGCAGCGCGACCAGCAGGCCGCCGCCTTCGCAGAGCGCCAGCGCGCCCGGCTCGCTCGGCAGCGGCCAGCGCTTGACCGCGTCCCTGTCCGGCGTATAGCGCAGCAGCTCGCGCGCGGGAATGTCGATGAGGTAGAGGCATCGCTCGGCGTGCGACCACACCGGGCTTTCCAGCGTTTCGCCGGTGACGGAAGGGATCAGGCGTGCCTGGGTCATATGCGGCGCTCCTGCCGACGACGAGCGTGATCGACCACCGCATCGTAGCAAAGCCGTACGCCTTTTGCGGCGTGCTCAGGCTTTTTTCACGACCGGCAGATGAAGCCCCCAGCGGATAGCCACGAGGCGCAGCGTCACGACGACGATCATTCCGATCCAGAACGCCGATGTGCGCGGCATGCCGAGGGCCTGCAAAGCCAGATACGCGCAGACGCCTGCGATGGCGGCCGTGGCATAGATCTCGCGCCGCAAGATGAGCGGGATCTGCGCCGTAATCACGTCGCGCAGGACACCGCCCGTCACACCGGTCATGGTACCCATCAATACGACGATCAAAGGCGGGCATTGCGCGGCTTCCGCCAATTGTGCGCCGCTCAACGCGAAGAGCCCTAGTCCGAAGGCGTCTGCGACCAGCAGCGTCATACCGGGCGCCGGCCTTGCGCGCAGATAGGCGACGGTCAGCAGCGCCGAGACGAGGATCACCACCACATAGGTCGGATCGACGATCCAGAAAATGGGATGGCGGTCCAGCAGCACGTCGCGCAGCGTACCGCCGCCGATGGCGGTGATGGCGGCCACCACCATGATGCCGAGCAGGTCCAGATCCCGGTCGCGCGCGGCGAGCACGCCGCTCGCCGCGAATACGGCGACGCCGGCCAGATCGAAGTAATAAGGCAGCGTATGGGGAGGCATTTCCGGGGCCTGTCCAGTTGTCTAGAGCCGATCCCAAGCGGGCGCAGCGGGCGCCGGCCGGCAATATACGCCTTTGCGGCCGGAACGAGTCGCCCCCGGACTCAATGGTTCATCGGATCCGTGCGGGAAGTCCGCTGCCCGAGCTGCTGGGCGAGCCCGATGAGAATGCCTTCCGGTCCGCGGATGTAGCACAGCCGGTACATGTCTTCGTACCGCGCCACTTCGCCGACCAGTGTTGCGCCGTGTTTGCCGAGACGGCGCAGCGTATCGTCGATGTCGTCCACGGCGAACATGACGCGCAGATAACCGAGCGCGTTCACGGGCGCGGTGCGATGATCCGCAACCGCTGCGGGCGCGAGGAAACGCGACAGCTCCATGCGCGCATCACTGTCCGGAGTGCGCATCATCGCGATTTCGACTTGCATGCCCTGCAATCCGGTGACGCGGTCCGCCCAGTCTCCTTCCACCAGCGCGCGACCTTCGAGCACGAGGCCGAGCTCGGTGAAGAACGCGACGGCGGCATCGAGGTTCTCGACCACGATTCCTACATTGTCCATACGCTTGACGGTCATGAATTGTTCCTTGTCGGCAGCCACCAAGCGTCGTGCGAGGCGGACAAGGCTAGGGGATCGCTCGGCGGGCTATACGGCGCGGTTGCGCATATCCGCGCATCGTAGGGCTCAACCGGTCTCGTCGACGCTCGTCATGCATACGGCGCCTTCGCCGTAAGCGGCGAGATAACGCGCCAGTTTCTCGTCGTGTGGCACGGGCTCGAAGCCATGGCGTCTCCAATACGCGGCGGCCCCCTGGACCGCGACCAGGAACGCGCGCCGGTAGCCCTTCGAGCGGGCGGTGCTCAACACAGTGTCGAGCAGAAGCCTAGCAGTGCCCGTGCCGCGCGCTGTCGGAACCACGGCGATGTCGTGGATATAGAGACTGTCCGCATTCGGCGGAATGGAGTATTCGAGGCCGTTCAAGGCCGGGATCTCGCCGAAGGCCCACGGAAAAGCCACCGCATAGCCGACGGCCACGTTCTGCCGCGTAGCGAGGAACGAGAATTCCGCGTTTGCGGCAAGCTTGGCGGCGAACGAATCCACCGACTCGATGAAGCCGTGGCCATAGCATTCCCGCTGGATGCGGGCGACATCCGCAAGATCCGAGTGCGACAGCGCTCTGATTCTCATGCTTCCATCGTCCGGATGAGTGGTGCTCGTCGCTGCGACGCTCGATCCGCCTGTGTTCATCGCGACCCGGCCGCGCCGGACCGCGTGGATCGCTTGGCGGCCGCTCGTCCGCGCTGTACTTGTCCGGCCCGGACGGCGATCTTGCGCAGCGCGGCGGCGAGCGCAGGGTCGAAACCGGCATGCCACTGCAAACCGATGGTACGCGACAGCGAGAGCCCGCTGACGGCCGCGCTTGCCAGTTCCGCGGGCACCATCGTGCGCGGCGCCAGCGTGACCCCGTAGCCGTTCTTCACCGCCGCGAACGCCAGTTTTTCTCCGGCGGCGCGGACCGCGACATCGAGGCGGACGCCCGCGGCGCGCAATTGCGCTTCGCCGACCGGGCTCAGTTCGCAGTTCGAACGGAACACGAACGGCGTCTGCGCGAGCTCGCGCAAGCTCACTGTGCGGCGCGAACGGCCCGCCCACGGATGATGCGGCGGGAAGACCGCCACGAACGGTTCTCGCCACAAGGGATGCGTCCCGGCGCTCTTCTCCGCGATCGTCGTCACCGCGCAATCGAGCCGCCCCTGTTCCAGCCAGGCCGCGATGCGTTCCGCCGAACCTTCCCATAGCACGATCGAGTGTGAAGTCAGCGCATCGCGAAGCGCGGAAAGGAAGTCTTCCACCCAGGCCGCGAGCAGGGTATCGAGCAGCCCCAGTCGCAGGCGTTCGGGCGGACGCGTTTCGCTGCGCAACTCCGCGCGCGTGATTTCGCACTCGCGCAGGATGGCCAACGCGCGTGCGTGGAAACGCTGTCCTTCCGGCGTCAGGCGCATTCCCCGGTTGCCGCGCGAGCGCAGGAAGAGCTTCACGCCCAGATCGTCCTCCAGCGCCTTGAGGCTGGCGGACAAGGCTGGCTGCGTGACGTGCAACTGCTCGGCCGCCTTGATGACGCCGCCGTACTGGACGATGGCGACGAAGACTTTGAGATGCTGGAGTTTCATAAACAGGTATTTATATCGGACTCGGATAATAAACAATTATTCTTATTGACCGGCGTTCGCTATGGTACGCACCGTTTCGATCCCGAGGAGGTCTCATGGTGTTTTTGCCGGTGCTCGATTACCTGAAGCTGCAGTTGGCCGATGCGTTGCCTGCGGACGCGGTCACGCACATGCGTTATCCGACGGCCATTTCACGGCTGCTCGGCATCCGGATCTGCGAAGTGGACAAGGCGTCCGCCACGGTGGAGATCGATGCAGATCCGGCGCTGCACGGCAATCAGCAGGGTACGGTGCACGGCGGCCTGCTGTGCGAACTGGCGGACGCCGCCATCGGCACGGCCCATTCCACCGTGGTCGAGGCGGGTGAGTCCTTCGCCAGCATCGAGCTGCACATCCGTTTCTTCCGTCCGGTGTTCAGGACCACGCTGCGTGCGCAGGCGAAGGCGATCCATCTGGGCCGCAACCTCAGCCATTACCGCTGCGAGATCCTGCGCGGCGACGGCAAGCTGGCCGCGAGCGTCACCAGCGCGGTGATGAGCTTGCGCGGCGAACAGGCGCGCGGGCGCTGATCGCGTTCAGGCCGTCGCTGCCTGCCTGGTCGGACGTTTCTTGAGCAGCGGGCGGAGATAGCGCCCGGTGTGGCTGCGCTCGTTCTCCGCCACTTCCTCCGGCGTGCCCTGGGCGATGATCTGTCCCCCGCCGTCCCCGCCTTCGGGGCCGAGGTCAATGATCCAGTCGGCCGTCTTGATGACGTCCAGGTTGTGCTCGATCACGACGACGGTATTGCCGTGGTCGCGCAGCCGGTGCAGGACACTGAGCAGCAGCTCGATGTCGTGAAAATGCAGCCCGGTGGTCGGCTCGTCGAGGATGTAGAGCGTGCGCCCGGTCTCGCGCTTGGAGAGTTCAAGCGCGAGCTTGACCCGCTGCGCTTCGCCGCCCGAGAGCGTGGTGGCCGACTGGCCGAGCTGCACGTAGCCGAGGCCCACGTCGAGCAGGGTCTGCAGCTTGCGTGCCACCATCGGCACGTTCTCGAAGAATTCGTAAGCCTGCTCGACCGTCATCTGCAGCACGTCGTGGATCGTCTTGCCCTTGTACTGGATCTCCAGCGTCTCGCGGTTGTAGCGCTTGCCGTGGCAGACGTCGCAGGGGACGTAAATGTCGGGCAGGAAGTGCATTTCCACTTTCAGCGCGCCGTCGCCCTGACAGGCCTCGCAGCGTCCACCCTTGACGTTGAAGGAGAAGCGGCCGGGGCCGTAACCGCGTTCGCGCGCCGCCGGCACGCCGGCGAAGAGTTCGCGGATGGGCGTGAAGAGCCCCGTGTAGGTCGCGGGGTTGGAGCGCGGGGTGCGGCCGATGGGGCTCTGGTCGACGTTGATCACCTTGTCGAAGTGCTCGAGCCCGAAGATTTCCTCGTAGGGCGCCGGTTCCGTCGCGCTGCCGTAGAGGAATTGCGCGACCGCGTTGTAGAGCGTGTCGTTGATGAGCGTCGATTTGCCCGAGCCGGAGACGCCGGTCACGCAAATGAACAGGCCCACGGGGATTTCCAGATCGACGCCCTTGAGGTTGTTCCCCGTCGCGCCTTCGATACGCAGTACGCGCCCGGGATCGGGGCGCACGCGCCGTCTGGGTACGGCGATGCTGCGCTTGCCGGAGAGGTACTGGCCGGTGATGGATGCGGGCGAGCGTTCGATTTCCTGCGGCGTGCCGGTCGCGACGACCTGCCCGCCGTGCTCGCCGGCGCCCGGTCCCATGTCCACCACGTAGTCGGCCAGGCGGATGGCGTCCTCGTCGTGCTCGACCACGATCACGGTGTTGCCGAGGTCGCGCAGGTATTTGAGCGTTTCGAGCAGGCGGTCGTTGTCGCGCTGGTGCAGGCCGATCGAGGGTTCGTCGAGCACGTACATGACGCCGGTGAGACCCGAGCCGATTTGCGAGGCGAGGCGAATGCGCTGCGCCTCGCCGCCGGAGAGCGTGTCGGCCGAGCGGTCGAGCGACAAATAGTCGAGACCCACGTTCACCAGGAAGGTGAGCCGGGCGAGGATCTCGTGGACGATCTTGTCGGCGATCGCGGCCTTGTGGCCGGGCAGGGTGAGCGACTTAAAGAAGGCCTGCGCCTCGCGCAGCGGCATGGCGCTGATTTCGTAGATCGCACGGTCGGCCACTTTCACGTGGCGCGCTTCGCTCCGCAGGCGCGTACCGTTGCAAGCCGGGCAGGGCTTGGTGTTCAGGTATTTCGCCAGCTCCTCTCGGACGACGACGGAGTCCGTTTCCTTGTAGCGCCGTTCGAGGTTCGGGATGATGCCTTCGAAGGGATGCTCGCGCACCGTCGTGCGGCCGCGCTCGTTCAGATAGGAGAAGGGAATCTTCTCCTTGGTGCCGTAGAGGATGATCTGCTGGATCTGCTCCGGCAGCCGCTGGAAGGGCTGCTCGACGTCGAAGCCGTAATACGCCGCCAGGCTGGTCAGCATCTGGAAGTAGAACTGGTTGCGGCGGTCCCAGCCGCGGATGGCGCCTGAGGCGAGCGACATCTCCGGATGGGCGACCACCCGCTTCGGATCGAAGAAGGTGATCGTACCCAGCCCGTCGCATTCCGGGCAGGCGCCCATCGGGTTGTTGAAAGAGAACAGCCGCGGCTCCAGTTCCGGCAGCGAGTGGCTGCAAACGGGACAGGCGAACTTCGAGGAGAACAGGTATTCGGCGCCGCGGTCCATGTCCACCGCGACGGCGCGGCCGTCGGCGTGGCGCAGCGCCGTTTCGAAGGATTCGGCCAGGCGCTGCTTCTGGTCGGGGCGCACCTTGAGCCGGTCGATCACGATGTCGATATCGTGCTTGCTGCTTTTGGCGAGCTTGGGCAGCGCGTCGATTTCATGGATTTCGCCGTCGATGCGCAGTCGCACGAAGCCCTGCGCGCGCAGCTCGTCGATGAGCTCGAGCTGTTCGCCTTTGCGGCCGCTCACTACCGGGGCGAGGATCATCAGCCGGGTTTCCTCCGGCAGCGCGAGCACCTGATCGACCATCTGCGATACCGACTGCGCGGTGAGCGGATGGCCGTGTTCGGGGCAGTAGGGCGTGCCCGCGCGCGCGTAAAGCAGGCGCAGGTAGTCGTGGATCTCGGTGATGGTGCCGACCGTGGAACGCGGGTTGTGGCTGGTGGCCTTCTGTTCGATCGAGATCGCGGGCGAAAGCCCCTCGATCAGATCGACGTCCGGTTTCTCCATCAACTGCAGGAACTGGCGCGCGTAGGCGGACAGCGATTCGACGTAGCGGCGCTGCCCCTCGGCGTACAGGGTGTCGAACGCGAGCGAGGACTTGCCGGAACCGGACAGGCCGGTGATCACGATCAGCTTGTTGCGGGGCAGATCGAGATTGATGTTCTTCAGGTTGTGCGTGCGCGCACCGCGGATACGAATGGTGTCCATCAGCCTTGCTGCGGTGACCGGCATGCGGCAGACATGCCGGAAACAAAAAGCAAACCTGCTACTATACGCAACTCGCCTGATTCAGTGCCACCCCGATGTCGTCTGCCGCTTCCGCGACGCGCATGTCGCGCGAGGAGATTCGCGCCGCACTTTCGCTGGGATCGCTGTTCGCCCTGCGCATGCTGGGGCTGTTCCTCATCCTGCCGGTGTTCGCGGTGCACGCTCCGCAGCTGCGAGGGGGCGAAGACCTGACGCTGGTGGGCGTGGCGCTCGGCATTTACGGCCTGACCCAGGGCCTGCTGCAGATTCCCTACGGCATGGCAGCCGACCGCTTCGGCCGCAAGCGGGTGATCCTGATCGGCCTGCTGCTGTTCGCCGCCGGCAGCTTCGTGGCGGCCCTTGCGACCGACATCTGGTGGACCATCGTCGGGCGCTGCCTGCAAGGCGCGGGGGCCATCTCCGCGGCGGTCATGGCTCTCGCCGCGGACCTGACGCGCGAGGAACACCGGACCAAGACCATGGCCGTGATCGGCAGTTCCATCGGCCTGATGTTCGCCCTGTCGCTGGTCGGCGCGCCCACGCTATACCGCTACGTCGGCATGGCGGGGATTTTCGCGCTGACCGGATTCCTGTCGCTCGCCGCGGTCTACGTGCTCTACAAGGTCGTGCCGCCCGAACCGGTGCAACATGCGGCAGGGCCGGAGGTGCAGGCCGGCATGTTGAGACGCGTGCTCGGCGACATCGAGCTCGTGCGCCTGAACGTCGGGATCTTCGCGCTGCACACGGTGCAGATGGCGATGTTCGTGGTGGTGCCCGGGCTGCTGGTGGACGGCGCCGGACTGCCGGTCACGGATCACTGGATGGTCTATCTGCCGGTCGTGCTGGCTTCGTTCCTGTTGATGGTGCCGGCGATCCTGGTTTCGGAACGGCACGGCCGGGCGAAGCGGGTGTTCCTGGGCGCCATCGGTCTCGTGCTGTTCGTGCAGCTGGGTTATTTCCTGGGCGCGCGTGGTCTGGCGGCGCAGGTGGCGCTCTTGCTGGTGTTTTTCGTCGGCTTCAATATTCTGGAAGCGAGCCTGCCCTCGCTCGTGTCGCGGGTGGCGCCGGCGGCGGCGAAAGGCACCGCGCTCGGCGTCTACAACACCACGCAGTCGCTGGGTCTGTTCTTCGGCGGCGCACTGGGCGGGTGGGTCGCGAAACATCACGGTAACGACGCCGTTTTTCTGGCCGGCGTGCTGATCATGGTAGGCTGGCTCGTGTTCGCCGCGGGGATGCACGTTCCGCCGCCGCGCCGCAGCGGCGAAAGGACACAAACCCATATCGCCCCCCGCGAAGTGGAGCTATAGTGCGCGGCACGGCGCGCGACCGGCGTCATGCTGGATTCCGCTATTTTGGAGGAAGGAACGGACAATGGCCTCAGTGAACAAAGTGATTCTGGTCGGCAACCTCGGCGCCGATCCGGAAACCCGCTACATGCCCAGCGGTGACGCCATCACCAGTATCCGGCTTGCCACCACCGAGCGCTGGCGCGACAAGCAAACGGGCGAGCTCAAGGAACAGACCGAATGGCACCGGGTCTCGTTCTTCGGCCGCCTGGCGGAAGTCGCCGGCCAGTATCTCAAGAAAGGCTCGCCGGTCTATATCGAGGGACGGCTGCGTACCCGCAAGTGGCAGGATCAGAACGGTCAGGACCGTTACACCACCGAAATCATCGCCGACAACATGCAGCTCCTCGGCAGCCGCCAGGGCGGCGGCGACATGTCGCGCGACTTCGAAGAACCGCGCAGCGCGCCGGAGAAGAAAGCGCCGGCCGGCGGCGGCTTCGAGGACATGGACGACGACATTCCGTTCTGAGTCTGCGCATTGACCGGACGATGAGGCCGAAGCCCGCTTCGGCCTCATTGTTTTCCCCTCGTTGTCCAGGCCGGCAACCTTGGCTTGAGTTGCGCTAGAGAACCCCGTTCCCGCCGCAATGGCGCTCGCAACCGAGGGCTTCTGTAGGTGGGCATCCGGAGTTCTCCATAATCCGCGCGTAGCGCGCCATCCTCCGGTCTGATCTTCAGCGCTTCATCGTATCGGCCGGCAGGTGGATCCCGTCGCTTCTTCGGTACGTCGAGCCCATCGCTCTGTCCGGGCTCGATCGCCATTGTCGCGGACCTGCGCGAACGGTGCCGCCTGCATCGATACGACGGATCTCAACGACTGCTGCACAAGTGCTGCGACCATATCGCCTTGCCGGTCGAGGAAGCGGAAAGCGCGGGGGAGCCCGACGAGCGGCTGGCGCATGCCGCCTGAGGGAAACGGACTGTATCCGTCGTGCGGCCGCCGGTTCGTTGCGCGGAGGTGCACAAATCCGGACGGTCCGGCGAATCGTGAGGTAGCATTCGCCCGGCTTGTACGGGGACGGGCGGGCGGCAGCAGCGCCGTCGTTCGAGGCTTTCGGGTTCACATTCCTTCTCGCACGTGAAATTCCGGACGGATATCCAAGCCCTGCGCGGCTTGGCGGTATTGCTGGTGATGTTGCACCACGCCGAGATCGGCCCGTTCGAGGCCGGTTACCTGGGCGTGGACATTTTCTTCGTGATCTCCGGCTATCTCATCACCGGGATTGTGAAGCGTGCGATCGAGGACGGCAGCTTCAGCTTCTCCCAGTTCTATTTCCGGCGCGCCAAACGTCTGCTTCCCGCCGCCTACGTCACCTTCCTTGCCACCGCCGTGCTCGCGCCGCTGGTTCTCGACACCGCGGAACTGAAGAATTTCGCCAAGCAACTGCTCGGGGCGGTCAGCTTCACCGGCAACTTCGTGCTGCTCGGTCAATCGGGATACTTCGACGGCGAGGCGGCGTTCAAACCTCTGCTGCACGTCTGGTCGTTGGCGATCGAGGAGCAGTATTACCTGCTGCTTCCGGCCGCGATGGTGTTCCTGCCCCCGCGTTACTGGCTGCGTGGCGCGGTGACGATCGCGGTGCTCAGTTTCGGCGCATGCGTGCTCATGGCCGCGACCGATCCGGACTACGCGTTCTTCCTCACGCCTTTCCGGGCCTGGGAGCTGGCCGTCGGTTCGATCGGCGCGCTCGCATCTTTCGACGCACCGTGGATGCAGCGGGGCTTGAAGGCCTTGCATTGGCCGGCCGCCGCAGCCTTGCTGGTGGTGCCGCTCTTTCCTCTCGGTTCGGTGCACCCGGGCACGGATGCGCTGGCGGTCTGCTGCGCAACCCTGGTCGTCCTGCTGCGTCGGCACCCTGTTTGGGAACGCGCGCACATCAGCCGCCTGTTCGCGAAAATCGGCGACTGCTCGTATTCGCTCTACCTGGCGCATTGGCCGTTGCTCGCGTTCGTCAACAACGCCTATGTGGGCGTGGCGCCGGTCGGCGCACGCGTTGCCGCACTGGCCGTCGGCGCTGTGCTCGGGTGGTTGCTCTATCGGTATGTCGAAACGCCGGTGAGGCGCATGCCCTCGCAGCCGTCACGGGCGGCGTTCCGGGCGGCCGTCGGTGCCTCGATCGGACTCGTGGCGCTCGGCTACAGCAGTGTGTGGCTGCATGCACTGGGCGGCGTGGATTACGGATACGTGCGCAGGGCCAACCGCGGGTTCGAGGGGTGTTCCTATCGTGAGGGGTTCGTACCCAAACCGGAGTGCCGCAACGCCGAGGCGCCAAGGATCCTCGTCTGGGGCGATTCCTATGCGATGCACCTCATACCCGGACTCGCCGCCACGAGCGATGCGGGCATATTGCAGGCGGCGAGAAGCCTGTGCGCGCCGTTCCTCAACCTGGTTGTCGTGGACCGCAAGAATGCGAACTACGATCGCGCGACGGGCTGCCTCGCGTTCAACGTTGCCGTGGTGGAATATCTCAAGGCCACACCTTCCATCGAAGTGGTGGTCATGTCTGGTTCGCTTGCCCCGTACGTGGGCGAGCGGACGGCGCGGCGCTCGCGCGTCCTGAGCCTGCAGGACGGCGAGCTCGTCGAGCAGGCGCCTAGCGTCGAGACCGCCGTCGCGTCGCTCCGCGAAACGGTGGAGGCTTTGCGCGCCTACGGCAAACGGGTGGTGATCGTCGGTCCGCCCCCGGCGCCCGGATTCGACGTCGGATCGTGTCTGGAACGAGCGGCCAGCGGGAAGCTGCTGCTGGGCGACCGGCGGGACTGCCGGATCGCCTTGTCGCACGTGACCGAGCGGCAAAGACGGGTTCACGAGTTTCTTGCGCGCGTGGAAGCCCTCGGCATCCCGGTCGTGCGTTTCGACGACGTGCTGTGCAACGAAGGCCACTGCGAATCCGTACTCAACGGCGTGTTCCTCTATCGCGACAGCGGACATCTGTCCTACGACGGCTCGCGCGCATTGTCGAAGCGGATGGATCTGGGGCGTCTGGTCCTGACGCAGGCGCGTTAGCGGATTCCAGGATCGGGCGTACGATCGCGCGCCGTTTCCCGGTGCATGATCGGATGCTTCATACGGTGGTCGATGGACGATGCATCCATCGGCACGATCAGATCACGGTATCGAATCCGTTGTCCGCGTTGCCTGTGCCGGTTGTCGTCCCGCGCATTCCTTTTCGGGCCGGTGTAGGATTCGGGCCTTATTGCCATACCGATCACGACGACGAGGCGGGCGTCCAGCGTTTTCCCGGATGATCAGAATACTTCTCGCTCACGACCATGCCGTGACGCGCGAAGGGCTCAGGTTGCTGCTCGAGGAGGAGCTCAACGCGCATGTCATTGCGGAGACGACCGTAGGGAAGAAGATCGCGAGTCTGGCCGCCGCGACCGTTCCCGATCTGCTCGTGCTCGACCTGCATGACGTGGACGCTTCGATAGCGAGAATGCTGCATCAGATCCGGCGCAGATTGCCGCGTCTGGGGATCGTGGGGCTGACGCGCGGAAGGCTCGGGCACGTGCCCGGCCTCGACCAAGCGGTCGACGCATATGTGTTGCGCGACCATGGCGTCCATCTGCTTCGTCAGGCGGTACGGCAGGCGTTGGCCGGGAAACCGGGGGCGCCGCACGCCGTTCCGTCGCACACCCGGCGAGCGCGGACCATCGTGCCCTCGCTTACTCCCCGCGAGGTGGAAATCATCCGGCTGATTGCTCAGGGACTGACGAATCCTCAGATTGCTGGCGTGTTGAGTGTCAGCGTTCTGACAGTCCGCAAGCACCGCCAGAATCTCATGCATAAGCTGGAATTGCGTAACGCCGCCCATATCGCCGCCTTTGCGATCAGGCACGGCCTATACCGTTCGGACTAAGCTCCGAAACTACTGCAATAGCAGTATTTTTCCGTGCCCGGGGCATATATAAGATCGCGCCCAATCAAAGGGGCGGTCACCGCAAGAACAATAAGAAAAGTCAGATGAGTACCGGGCGCGTAAGGGGGGGCGTAAGCCACTGCGTGGCTGCGCTTTTATTTGTTTCCATGGTAGGCGGTCCGCGCGCCTATGCGCAGGCTCCCCAGGATATCGAGCGGGCGCAACGCGAAGCGCAGCGCATTCTCCAGGAAGAGCAGCAACGCGAGCAGATCCGGCGTCGCGAACTCGAAGAGCGGATGCGCACGCCGCGCGGCGAAACCCTGACGCCCAAAGCGCCGCAGAAACCCGCCGCCCCATCGGAACGTTGCGTCAATATCGAGCGCGTCGAACTCGAAGGCGCGACGGCGCTTTCGGACGCGGACAGGCAAAACCTGCTGCGCGCTTATCTCGGCCGGTGCGTAGGTCTGGCCGAAATCAATCAACTGCTCCAGGACATCACCAATCACTACATCGCGCGCGGCTATACCACCACGCGCGCCTATATCCCCGAGCAGGACATGAGCAGCGGTGTCCTCCGCATTCTGGTGCTGGAGGGGATCGTCGAAAAGATCATGCTCAAAGGGGAGGGCGTTTCCCTGGCCACCGCCTTCCCCGGACTGGAAGGCAAGCTGTTCAACCTGCGCGAGTTCGAACAAGGGCTCGATCAGATCAACAGGCTGCGCTCCAACAACGCGACTATCGACATCGCGCCCGGCTCGGCGCCGGGCACCTCGATCATCGAGGTGAGCAACTCGCCGGGCAAGCGCTGGTGGCTCACTCTCGCCAACGACAACACCGGTTCGAAGTCCACGGGCCGTCACCAGACTTCATTGACGCTGGGGTTGGACGACCCGCTCGGCCTCAACGACTACCTGAACCTTTCGCTGCGCATCAACCCGGACGCGGGCGGCGACAAACTGTCGCGCGCGATCGCCGCGTACTACGCGGTGCCCTACGGACCCTGGACTTTCTCCTTCAACGCCACCGACTTCGAGTACCGGAGCATCGTCCACGGGCAGTTTTTCGACTTCGATACCTCGGGCACTTCGCGCACCCAGGCGCTGCGCGTCGAGCGCAACATGTACCGCGATCAGCGCACCAAGTTCTCGCTCTCCGCGGGGCTCACGCTGAAGGATAACAAGAACTACATCAACGACGAGCTGATCGAGGCGGGCAGCAGAAGGCTCACCATCGCTGATATCGGCGCGAACCTGTCGCTCAACGCCCTGGGCGCATTCTGGTCCTTCGATCTCGGCTACGGCCGCGGGCTGAAGTCCTTCGGCGCCCTGGAAGACCCGGACGGCTGGCCCGCCGACGCGCCGCAAGCGCAGTTCGAGCGCTTCACATACGGGCTGAGCTTCAGCATGCCCATGCAGGCCGGCGAGACGCAACTGGTCTGGCAGAGCATGTTCAGCGGCCAGTATTCGCCCGACGTGCTGCACGGCACGGAGCAGATCTCGATTGGCAGTCCGTTCACGGTGCGCGGCTATCGCAAATCCTCGATTGCGGGCGATACCGGCTGGTTCTGGCGCAACGAAATCGGTGTGCCTTTGCAATTGTCCGTGCTGGGCGAGGGCTTGCCGCCCGGCCGGATCAGGCCGTTCCTCGGCTATGACGTCGGCCATATCAACGCGCGGGGCGAATCGCCGGGCGGAACCCTGACGGGCTTTACCGCGGGCGTCGATCTGTACACGGGGCCGTTCTCCATCCAGATCGCGTACTCGATTGCCGACCGGATGCCGAGCAACTTCAACTCGAACGAAAAGAGTTTCTATTTCCGTATCGCGATGGATCTCTGAACGGTGCCATTCGGTGACGGGAGGGAAGGGATATGGACCACCACAACACGACTCGTCTTGGTTTCGGTGCGCGCACGCGCAAGGCGCTGGCGATACTGGTCTCGGCCCTTATGGCGATGCCCTCGCCTGCCGTGCTGGG
>QGUL01000226.1 GCA_003242425.1 Pseudomonadota bacterium
GCGGGGCGGTCCGCGGGGCCCCCGGGGGGGGCGGGGCGGGCCCGCCGGGGTGTTAAAACCGGGAAATCCGGGCCACCCCTTGGGGGGGGGCCCGCTCGCCTGCCCCGGGGCCTACACCACGCTGGAAGTGATGGAGAAGGAAGGCCTGCTGGCGAATGCCGAGCGGCAGGGCGAGCTGCTGCGCAGCGGCCTGCGCGAAGCGCTGGAAGGCGTGCCCGGAGTGGTTGAGATCCGCGGCATGGGCCTGATGGTCGGCGTCGAGCTCGACCGCCCCTGCGGCGAACTGGTCAAGCAGGCGCTGGATAAAGGCCTGCTCATCAACGTCACCTCGGAAAAAGTCATCCGGCTGCTGCCGCCGCTCATCATCAAGGACGAAGAGACGGCGCAGATCGTATCGATTCTCGCCCCGCTGGTGCGGGCCTTTCTGGCTACAGGGAACGCTGCGTGAAACCGGTCAAGCATTACCTGCAGTTCAAGGACTTCACTCGGGAAGAGTACGAATACCTGTTCGAGCGCACCCGCTGGATCAAGGACAAGTTCAAGCGTTACGAACCCTACTGGCCGCTGCAGGACCGCACGCTGGCGATGATTTTCGAGAAGCAGTCCACGCGCACGCGGCTGTCCTTCGAAGCCGGCATGCACCAGCTCGGCGGCGCGGCGATTTACCTCAACACCCGCGACACCCAGCTCGGGCGCGGCGAGCCGGTCGAGGACGCGGCGCAGGTCATTTCGCGCATGGTCGACCTGGTGATGATCCGGACCTTCGAGCAGGAGATCATCGAGCGCTTCGCCAAGCATTCGCGCGTACCGGTCATCAACGGCCTCACCAACGAATATCACCCCTGCCAGGTGCTCGCCGACATCTACACTTACATCGAGCACCGCGGCTCGATTCAGGGCAAGACCGTGGCCTGGATCGGCGACTCGAACAATGTCTGCAATACCTGGCTGCAGGCGGCCGAGGTGCTGGACTTCAACGTCCACGTGTCCACGCCGCCCGGCTACGAAGTCGAACCCGAACGCGCCGGCCTGTACGGCACCGACCACTTCGAGAGCTTCGCGGATCCGATGGAAGCGGCGCGCGGCGCCGATCTGGTGACCACCGACGTGTGGACCAGCATGGGCTTCGAGGATGAAGACGAGCAACGCCGCCGCGCCTTCGCCGACTGGCAGGTGGACGCCGAAATGATGCGCCAGGCCAAACCCGACGCCCTGTTCATGCACTGCCTGCCGGCGCACCGCGGCGAGGAAGTCGCGGCGGACGTGATCGACGGCCCGCAAAGCGTGGTCTGGGACGAGGCGGAAAACCGCCTGCACGTGCAGAAAGCGCTGATGGAATACCTGTTGCTCGGCCGCATCGCGCCCGCGTAAGAATTCGGTCCGGCGCCGCCGCAGCTCAGGGCGGCGCGTTTAGTTTCTCTCGCCCTTTACATCACAACCATGGCTACGAAGTCCCAACCAAGCATCAAGAAAGTGGTCCTCGCCTATTCCGGCGGGCTGGATACCTCGGTCATCCTCAAGTGGCTGCAAGACACCTACGGCTGCGAAGTCGTGACCTTCACGGCCGACATCGGCCAGGGCGAGGAACTCGCGCCGGCGCGGGCGAAGGCGAAGAAGCTGGGCGTCAAAGAAATCTTCATCGAAGACCTGCGCGAGGAATTCGTGCGCGACTTCGTGTTCCCGATGTTCCGCGCCAACGCGCTGTACGAAGGCGAATACCTGCTCGGCACCTCGATCGCACGGCCGCTCATCGCCAAGCGCCAGATCGAGATCGCCCGCCTCACGGGCGCAGACGCCGTGGCCCACGGCGCGACCGGCAAGGGCAACGACCAGGTGCGCTTCGAGCTCGGTTACTACGCCCTGGAGCCGAACATCAAGGTGATCGCGCCCTGGCGTGAATGGGATCTCAACTCGCGCGAGAAGCTGCTCGCCTACGCCGAAAAGCACGGCATCCCGATCGAGGGCAAGAAGCGCAAAGGCGTGGCGCCCTACTCCATGGACGCCAACCTGCTGCACATCTCCTACGAGGGCGGCATTCTCGAGGATCCGAACTTCGAACCCGAGCCCGACATGTGGCGCATGACGGTGTCGCCGGAGAAGGCGCCCAACCGTCCCGAATACATCACCATCGACTTCGTCAAGGGCGATCCGGTCGCCGTCAACGGCCGTGCACTCTCGCCGGCCAAGCTGCTCGCCAAGCTCAATCAGCTCGGCGGCAAGCACGGCATCGGCCGCCTGGACCTGGTGGAGAACCGCTACGTCGGCATGAAGTCGCGCGGCTGCTACGAGACGCCCGGAGGCACCATCCTGCTGAAGGCGCACCGCGCCATCGAATCGATCTGTCTCGACCGCGAGGTCGCGCACCTCAAGGACGAGCTGATGCCGCGTTACGCCTCTCTGATCTACAACGGCTACTGGTGGTCGCCCGAGCGCGAGGCGCTGCAGGTGCTGATCGACCACACTCAGCAGCGCGTCAACGGCACCGTGCGGCTGAAGCTCTACAAGGGCACGGTCGCCGTGGTCGGCCGCGAATCGAAGGACTCGCTGTTCGACACCCGGATCTCGACATTCGAGGACGACCGCGGCGCCTACAACCAGCGCGACGCCGAAGGCTTCATCAAGCTCAATGCGCTGCGCATGCGCATCGCCGCAGCCAAGCGCCGCGGCCGGCGGCGCAAGTAAGACCGGCGATCGCCCGACAAAAAAAGCCCGCCTTGCGGCGGGCTTTTTGTCTGCGCCGGCGCCGGGTGCCTTATTCGTAGCGGTTCGCCAGCGTGCCGATGCCTTCGATGGTCACGCTCACATCGCTGCCCGGCTTCATCGAGCCCACGCCCACCGAAGTGCCGATCGCGATCACGTCTCCCGGCTCCAGCGTCAGATCCTGGGAAATGAGGCTGACAAGCTGCGCCGGCGAATAGAAGCAGTCGTTCACCGGGTAGTTCTGGCGCTCGTCGCCGTTGAGCACGGTCTTGATGCTGAGCGTCATGGGATCGACGTCGGTTTCGATCACCGGACCGAACACGCCGAAGGTATCGAAGCTCTTCGCGCGCACCCACTGTGCGAAGGTCTTGTCGGCGTTGATGATCTCCGCCGCCGTCACGTCGTTGACGATGGTGTAGCCGAAGATGTACTTGGGCGCATCGGCCTCGGACACGGCGTGCGCGCGCTTGCCGATGACGATGCCCAGCTCGCCCTCGTAGACCACCTTGCCGTCGTAGGAGGCGGGCTTGCGGATCGTTTCCCCGTGCGCGAGGAAGGAGTTCGGCGCCTTGAGCAGATAGAGCGGCGCGGTCGGCGCAGGATTGCCCAGTTTCGCGGCCAGCGCCTTGAAGTTGTTCCACAGCGCGATCATCTTGCTCGGCGTGCAGGGCGTGAGCACCTTGACGTCCTTCAGCGCCACGGTCTCGCCGGTCGGCTGCGCGCCGGCGAACATGTCACCCGAATGCACACGGATGGTGTCACCCTCCAGCGTACCGAACGCGGTCTTGCCTTGATGGGTAAAACGAAGCCACTTGGCCATAGGAATCTCCCTTGTTTGTAAAGGCTAAAAGCTGGGCCCGACGCATCGGCATCGGGCGGGATTCTTGCCGAACGTATCGACGGACGCGGCGGCGGATACGCTGGCGGGACAGTCTGTATGGGTGGCGTCACCGGCACACGGCCGGACGGCGGATGCCGCCGGGGCGCTATTGTCCGCCCATTGCGGGCCGCTGCCTAGTCACCGGCACTTTGGTGCAGCGAGGGCGCGCAGGGTACACTCGCGCGCATGGATTTTCCTACACGCTCCCTCATCGCCGCCTTGACCTGCGTCGTCGCGCTTTCGGGCTGCGGCGGCTGGACCGGCCGCGCGCCGGAACGCGGCCCCATCGTCGCCGTGCTGCCCGCTGCGTCCGACGACTATGCCAAGGCCGCACATGCGGGCTTGCAGCGTGTCGAGCAGGAACTCGGGATTCCCGTGAAGCTGCTCGAAGGTCGCAGCGAAACAGAACTGCGCCAGGCGCTGCGCGACGCGGCCGATTCCGAAGCCACGCTGCTCATCGCCGCCGGCGAGCCCTCGCGCAACCTGTTGCGCGAATTCGCGCGCGATTTCCCCGAACAGCGCTTCGCCCTGATCGATCGGACGGGGGCCGACGCAAACGTCGCCCCCTCCAACCTCCTGAAGAACAAGCCGCCTGGCCTGCG
>QGUL01000227.1 GCA_003242425.1 Pseudomonadota bacterium
AACCGCGGGCTCGCCGCGGCGCAGGGCGAATACATCGCCTTCCTCGATGCCGACGACCTGTGGCTGCCGGGCAAGCTCGCCGCGCAGCTCGAATACCTCGCGCGCCATCGCGAGCTGAAGGTGGTGTACGGGCGCTGGGAACGCTGGCTGCCGGACGGCAGCGTCGTGCCGGTCGACGACTACGCCTCCTCCGACGGCGAGATCGACACCGCCGCCTCGGGCTGGATCTATACCGGCATGCTGCTCGACAGCATGATCCATTCGATCACGGCCATGGTGCATCGCGAGGTGATCGACGCGGTGGGCGGCTTCGACGAAAGCCTGCGCACCGGCGAGGACTACGATTTCTGGCTGCGGGTCACGCGCCGGTTCCGCGTGGCGAAGCTCGCACGCACGCTGGCGCGCTACCGCATCCATCCGCATTCGGCCACCGCCGCCGAGCAGCGCGAGAACAACGAGTACCGCGTGCTCGTGCGCGCACTGCAGCAATACGGCGACAGCGATGCCGAGGGGCGGCGCGTCGACCGCAGGCAGCTCGAACGGCGCCTCGCGCGTCTGTGCTTCGGTCACGGCTACCGGCATTACTGGCGCGGCGACGCGCGCGTGGCCTACGAGTCCTTCAGGCTCGCGCTGCGGCATTTCGATTTTCGTCCCCGGACGCTTGCGTACTGCATCGGCGCCGGCGCGCGCTGCGCCGGACGCAAGCTGTCCAGCATCCTCTCGGGAGGTTGACGTGAAAGCCCAGCTTATCCGGACCGGTCTGTTCGCGCTCGCGGCAACCGCGTTTGCCGCGCCGCAGGTCCATGCCCAGCAGCTCGGCGCCTGCGGTTCGCTGCAGAACCATTTCGGCCCCTACGACTACCGCACCGCGCCGCCCGACCGGCGCAAGATCGTGGAGGACTACCACTTCACGCCGCAGGTGGAGCATCTGCGCAAGGGCCAGTCGAGCTCGAGCGTCGGCGCCGATCTCTCCTACACCCTGCGCGCCTTCCCCAACCACCCGCGCGCGCTCAACGCCATGGCCAACCTCGCGCGCCGCGAGAAGACCGAGAAACCCAAGGGCTCGGAATTCACGCTCGACTGCTGGTTCCAGCGCGCGCTCGCCTTCGCGCCGGACGATCCCAACGTGCTCGGCGTGTACGGCGTGCAGCTGCTGCGCGACGACAAGCCGAAGGAGGCGCTGAAGCATCTCCACAAGGCGGAGGCCAAGGCGCCGAACGGCAATCTCTACTACAACATCGGGCTCGCCTACTTCGAGCTGAAGGAGTACGGCAAGGCGCGCGAATACGCCAGGAAAGCCTACGCGCAGGGTTTCAACCTGCCGGGCCTGAAAGAGAAGCTGCAGCGCGTGGGGCAGTGGCGGGAATGAAGCGCACGCGTTCGGACGGGATGCGGCCATGACCGACCTCGCGCTGCAGAACATCCCCGCGCCGCTGCCCGCGCTTATCGACGGCTGGATCGACTTCGGCCTGCGGCACGGCGATGCGCCGCCGCGCGCCGATCCCGAAGGGCTGCGCCGCGGTGTCCTGAACGAAGACGGGCTGGCGCTGCGTTTCGATCCGGCGAAGGTGATCTGCGGCGTGCGCGGCGAGCTGTTCATCGCCTCGCTCGGCAGTCCGCGCTTCCGGCCCGAGGACGCGCCGCGCGGCGAACAGGTGCTGGACGGCTGGGCCGAAGCCTACCGTCGCCGTCATGCCGACGCCGCCAAAGGCGTGGCGGGCGCCTATGCGGTGTTCATCGCCGATTTCCGCGCCCGCCGCGCGCTGCTCGCCTGCGACCGCTTCGCCCGCGAGACGCTTTGCTACGCGCACGAAGGCGGCAGGCTGCTGTTCTCGGACCGCGCCGACGCGCTCGCGCGCCGCTGCAACGCGGACTTCGACCCGCAGGCGATCTACAACTACCTCTGGTTCCATTTCATCCCCGCGCCGCAGACGCTGTTCCGCGGCGTGCGCCGCCTGCTGGGCGCCGAGACGGCGACGCTCGAAGACGGGCGTCTGGCGCTGCACCGGCACTGGGTGCCGGGTTTCGAGGAAAGCCGCCGCGCCTCCTTCAAGGCGTTGAAGGAGGAGTTCCGCGAACTGGTGCGCAGAGCGGTCGCGCGCGAAGCGGCGGACGCCAGAGTCGGCTGCTTCCTGAGCGGCGGCACTGACAGTTCCACCATCGCCGGCATGCTGGGACGCGTGACCGGCGAACGCGCGCGCAGCTATTCGATCGGTTTCGCCGTCACGGGTTACGACGAGACGGCTTACGCGCGCATCGCCGCGCAGCATTTCGACTGCCGGCATCACGAGCACTATCTCACCGCCGACGAACTGGTCGCCGCGATTCCGAAGGTCGCCGCGGCCTACGACCAGCCCTTCGGCAACTCCTCCACCCTGCCGGCCTATTACTGCGCCGCCATCGCGCGCAAGGACGGCGTGGAGAAAATGCTGGGCGGCGACGGCGGCGACGAGCTGTTCGGCGGCAACTCGCGCTACGCGGTGCAATGGACGCTGGATCTCTACCGTCATGTGCCCTCGTCCTTGCGGACAATGTTCGATCGCGCGCTGCATCACCCGCGGGCGGTGCGGCTAGCGCTGTTCGACAAGGCGCGCCGGGCGCACGAATATGCCAGCGCCCCCGTGCCCGACCGCCTGGAGCGCTACAACCTGCTGCGCAGGCTCGGCGCGGACGAGGTGCTCGACGCCGTGTGGCTCGAGCAGATCGAGCGCGACCAGCCTGCGGAACTGCAGCGGCGCTTGTACGAGGCCACGCCCGCGGGCGCACTCATCAACCGCATGCTGGCCTACGACTGGAAGTACACCCTCGCGGACAACGATCTGCGCAAGGTGATCACGACCTGCACGCTCGCCGGCGTGCAGGCCGCCTTTCCGCTCATCGACGACGAGCTGGTGGACTTCTCGCTGAAGCTGCCCGCGCACTACAAGCTGCGCGGCCGGCAGTTGCGCTGGTTCTTCAAGCAGGCGCTGAAGGATTTCCTGCCGCCGGAGATCATCAGGAAGAAGAAGCACGGCTTCGGGCTGCCCTTCGGACGCTGGCTCACCGAACACCCCGCGCTGCACGAACTGGCCTATGGCAGCCTGCAGTCGCTGCGCGCGCGCGGCTGGGTGCGGCCAGAATTCATCGACCAGTTGTTCCGCAGCCGCCTGCAGGAACATCCCGGCTACTACGGCGAGATGGTGTGGATTCTGATGATGCTGGAGCTGTGGATGCAGGCGCACCAGTCCGCGCCGGCCGCCCCCGAACCCCGGCCGCAACTGCCCGCGATGGCCTGATTCCCCCTGTCGCAAGCGTTTACAACCGCGCCCTGACGCGCCCCCATGCATGTCGAGAATCAAGCGCTTAGCGCTTGGCGCAGTGCTTGCGTTCGGCCCACACCAGCCGGCTGTTGGCGTCGAGGAGGGCGTGATGGCATCCACATTGGCGGTCCCCGCAACGCGCGCCTTGCGCGTTGCGTTGGCAGGTCCGATGACATCGGGCATCGGTGAAGCGCTGCGGCGGCACCCGGTCTCCGTCACCGAACTCGGCACCGCCGGGCCGCTCGATGCGGTGGTGCTGCTGCCGGGCGCCGATCCGGCGGGCGTGTACGCGCGCATGGCCCAGGACGGCCATTTGCTCGCGGCCGTGCTCGATTTGAGCGGCGCGCGTTCGCCGCGCGCGGATTTCAGCGCCGAAATCAACGCCCCGGACGGACTCGCGCGCGGGCTCGATACCGCCATGCTGCTGGCCGAGGCGCGCGCAGCCGTCGCGCCGCTGCCCGACAACGAGGACCGTCCCGGCCTCACCGCGCTGGCGCTGTCCATCACCCGCAAGCGCGACCTCGAACCGCGCCTCGATGCCTCGCTGCCCTGCATGTTCGACTATCCGCTGCTCGCGGGCATCGCCGGCCCGCGCGCGCTGCTCGAACAGCTCGCCGATGCGGGCCTGCTGAAACGGCACTTCCACGAGCGGGCGTATCTTTGCGGCAGTTGCCAGAGCAGCCGCATGCTGGCGCGCGACGTTTGCGTGGCCTGCGGCGGAGCGCACCTGGAGCAGCAGACGCTGATCCACCATTACCGCTGCGGCGAGCAGGCGCCCAAGTCCCACTTCCTGCGCGGCGACCAGCTCGTCTGTCCCAAGTGCGACCGTGTGCTGCGGCATTTCGGCGTCGATTACGACGCACCCGGCCCGGT
>QGUL01000004.1 GCA_003242425.1 Pseudomonadota bacterium
TGCGCGAGGGCGGCAATGCCCTGGAAGCGATGATCGCCGCCGCCGCGACCATTGCGGTCGTCTATCCGCACATGAACGGGATCGGCGGCGATTCCTTCTGGCTGTTGCATGCGCCGGGGACGGGCGTGCGCGGCATCGATGCGAGCGGCACCGCGGGACGCAATGTTTCGCGCGCGCTCTACGCCGACCGCGGCCTCGATGCCATTCCCATGCGCGGGCCGCTTGCCGCCAATACCGTCGCGGGCACGATTTCCGGCTGGAACAAGGCGCTGGAAATCGCGGCGGAGTGGGGCGGGCGCCTGCCGCTTGCGCGCCTGCTGGCCGACGCGATGCACTACGCGCGCAACGGCATCCCCGTCACCGTGAGCCAGGCGGCAAGCACGCAGGCGAAGTTCTCCGAGCTTGCGCCGCAGCCTGGATTCAGCGAGACCTTCCTGGTCGGCGGTGCGCCGCCGCGCCCAGGCAGCGTCTTCAAACAGCCGCGTCTGGCGGCCGCGCTCGAACAGCTCGTCCGCGCGGGCCTGGACGATTACTACCGCGGCGATCTGGCGCGCAGCATCGCGGCGGATCTCGCCGCGGTCGGCAGTCCGCTCACGCTGGACGATCTCGAATCGCACCGCGCATGCGAGGTGAAGCCGCTGGCGCTGCGTCATTCGCGCGGGACGGTGTACAACATGACGCCGCCGACGCAGGGCGTCGTTTCGCTCGCGATCCTCGGGGTGCTGGACCGGCTCGGCATCGACAAGCTCGATCCGTTGTCGGCCGATTACGTGCATTTCGCGGTGGAAGCGACCAAGCAGGCCTTCCGCGTGCGCGACCGCTACGTCACCGATCCGGCTTATATGCAGGTCGATGCGCAGTCGCTGCTCGCGCCGGAGGAGCTGGACGAGCTCACGGCGCAGGTCGACGCGTCGCGCGCGTATCCGTGGGGCGGCGCGACGACGACGGGCGACACGGTCTGGATGGGCGTGATCGACGGCCAGGGGCGCGCAGTGTCGTTCATCCAGAGCATCTACCACGAGTTCGGCAGCGGGGTGGTGCTGCCCCATACGGGCATCAACTGGCAGAACCGCGGCTGCAGTTTCTCGCTCGACCCCGCTGCGCTCAACGCATTGGAGCCCGGCCGCAAGCCTTTCCACACGCTCAATCCCGCGCTTGCGCTGTTGGACGACGGCCGCAGCATGGTATACGGCACCATGGGCGGCGACGGACAGCCGCAGACGCAGGCTGCCGTGTTCACGCGCTACGCGATGATGAACATGGGTTTGCAGGCGGCGGTCAGCGCGCCCCGCTGGCTGCTCGGCCGCACCTGGGGCAGCATGTCGGAATCGCTCAAGCTCGAAAGCCGTTTCGCGCCCGAGGTGGTGCAGTCGTTGCGCGCGCGCGGCCACGTGGTCGACGTGATCGGCGCGTACGATGAAACCGTGGGCCATGCCGGCGCGCTCGTCCGGCACAGCCACGGCGTGATGGAAGGTGCGTTCGATCCGCGCAGCGACGGCGGCGTGGCGGCGTTCTGATGCGCTAGTGCGCCGCGGGCCGCGTGAGGCTGGCCTCGGTCAGATCGATCTCGCGCACCAGCGCCCGGTGCACGTCGTCGTCGATGGCGTTGCTGCGGCGCAGGCGGTAGAGCTCGTCGCGTTCGGCGCGCAGCGCCTCCAGCCGCAGTTCACGCTCCACTTCCATGCGGCGCTCGATGTCTTCCATGCGCTCGCCGCTGGGATCGCCGTATTCCAGCCGGCGTTTGTAGACATCGATGAGATACGCGGCCGCTTCCGCGCGCAGCGCCGCTTCCTCGGGCGAATACTGCCGTTGCGGGAGATAGGTCTGGATACGGCGGATGGCGGCTTCGGCCGCCGCCAGACGTGCCGAGACTTCACCGTGCCGGTGCTGCGTGGCGTGCGGCATGTCCGTTTGCAGCCCGGACGCGAGCAGAGGCATCGCCACACTGGCGATCAGCAGCGAACACAGGATCACGCCCATCGCCAGGCTGATCGCCACGTCGCGTGCGGGGAAGGGTGTGCCGTCGGGCAGCAAGAGCGGCAGTGTGAGGATGCCGGCGAGAGTGATGGCGCCGCGCACGCCGGCTGCGGCCACCACGGCGATCAGGCGCGAGTGCGGCATGTCGCGGCGTTCGCCGCGCAGCCGGGCGTGGAAGACCGTGACCCGCAGCGCGACCCATACCCAGGCGAAACGCAGCGCGCCGAGCGCCAGCGTGATCGCCACCATGTAGAACAGCAGCTCCAGATCGCTCGACGCGCCGATGGCGAGCGCCACCTCGTGCAGACTGCGCAACATGCCGGGCAACTGCTCGCCCAGCAGCACGAAGATGATCCCGTTCAGCGTGGTCTGCACCGTGTCCCACACGGCGGTGCGCTGCATGCGCGTGGAGGCGAGCGCGGGACCGGAGAGCTCGTTGTAGTGCATGGCGATGCCGGCCACCGCTGCGGCCAGAATGCCCGAGGCGTGCACATGCTCGGCGCCCAGGTAGGCGGCGAAAGGCACCAGCAGGCTGATGAGGATCTGGATGGACGGCTGCTCGCCGGTGTAGCTGACGAGCAGGCGGTTCGCTAGGCCGATCACCCACACCACCGCCAGGCCGACCAGCACGCCGCCGCCGGCCACTTTCACGAAGCTGGCCGAAGCGTCGGCGATGGAGAACACCCCGGTCATCGCCGCGCCCACGGCGAAGGTGAAGCACACCAGGCCCGTGGCGTCGTTGAGCAGCGATTCGCCTTCGAGGATGTGCATCAGCCGCGAAGGCAGCGGCGTGTTTGCCGTCATCGCTGCCACCGCGACCGGGTCGGTGGGCGAGAGAATGGCCGCGAGCGCGAACGCCACTGCGAGGGGGATGGCGGGGATCAGCCAGTGCACCACGTAGCCGAGGCCCAGCACCGTCAGCACCACGAGCCCGATCGCGAGCGCCAGGATCGGCTGCCAGTTGCGGAAGAACGCGCCCTTGGGAATGCGCCAGCCGTCGAGGAAGAGCAGCGGCGGGATGAAAAGCAGCAGGAACACGTGCGGATCGAGCGGTACGCCCAGGCCCCACCACGACAGCACCGCGCCGATGGCGATCTGCACCAGCGGCAGGGGCGGTTTGATGGGCAGCAGGCGGGCGATATAGGCGCTGACGACGACCGCCAGCAAAAAGATCAGGACCGTCGTGATGACGTGCATGCGCAGGCTCCCGGTGTTCTTCTGTCCCCGGCGCGGGGGCGGGCGACGCGCCCGGCCTGCATGCTACTGTCCGAACAGCCTTTTGAAAAAGGCCACGAAGGCGTTGTCAGGAGGTTCTTCCTTGGGCGGCGCACGCCGCGCCGCCTTGGCGCGGGCCGCCTGCTCGGTCCGCAGCGCGACGCGGCGCCATTCCCAGGGCGCCACCGGGTTTTCGCCGGACCACAGCCCGCGTCTTGCGTGCTGGGCGATGTGCTGGGCGACGTAGAGCGTCTGATCGTCGACCTCGTCTTCGGCGACCCATGCCATGCCGCGGCGCAACTGCTCGGCGCTTGCCGGCACGCCGTCGCAGTACACCTGCGCCACGACGCGCCCGTCCGGGCGGGCACGGGGATTTACGAGCCGCGCTTCGCGCCGGTAACACATGTCGGAGAGCGATTGCCGGGACCGGGTGCCGAAATCCTGGCCCAGTTCGGGGGCGTCGATCTCGGCGAGATCCACGGTCATTTTCCGGCCGTCGCAGACGACGCTCAGGGTATCGCCGTCCTGCACGCCCGCGACCAGGCAGGCCTGCGCCGGCACGGCGACGAGCATGAGCGCCGCCGACAGGCTGCGGCGCGTGAGAGGATGATTCGGCCCACACATGCCTTCGCGGCGATGCAAATTGTTTGCCGTCCGCGAAGGCGCGGGGGCGATCAGGCGCTCGCCCGATCCAGCCTGGCGATCGCCTCGTCCGGCAGGCGCAGCGCGGCCGCGCCGAGGAGGTCGTCCAACTGCTCCAGTTTCGTCGCGCTGGCGATGGGCGCGGTCACGCCCGGCTTTGCCATCAGCCAGGCCAGTGCCACCTGCGCGGGCGTGGCCGACAGCGAATCCGCCACTTCGCGCAACGCCGCAAGGATGCGCAGGCCGCGCTCATCGAAATACTTGCGCAGGAGATCGGCACGGCTCGCGCCGGCGAGATCCTCGACGCCGCGGTACTTGCCCGTGAGAAAACCGTTCGCCAGCGCGAAATAGCAGATCACGCCGAGTCCCCGTTCCACCGCGAGCGGCGCGAGCTCGCGCTCGAAGGCGTGACGGTCGTAGAGGTTGTATTCGGGCTGCAACACTTCGTAGCGCACAAGCCCCTTCTGCGCGCTGATGTCCAGCGCTTCGCGCACGCGCGCCGCGCTGTAGTTCGACGCGCCTACGGCGCGCACCTTCCCAGATTCGACAAGCCGGTCGAAGGCTGTCAGCGTCTCTTCGAGCGGCACGCTTTCGTCGTCGGTATGCGCGAAATAGACGTCGATGTGATCGGTCTGCAGCCGGCGCAGCGAATCCTCCGCGGCGGCGAGGATGTTTTCGGCGCGCAAGCCTTTGCGCCGTTCCAGCAGGCCGACCTTGGTGATGAGCACGACGTCGTCGCGCCGCCCGCGCCGCTTGAGCCATTTGCCGATGATCGTTTCGGATTCGCCGCCCGAGTTGCCCGGCACCCACGCGGAGTACATGTCCGCGGTGTCGATGGCGTTGAAGCCGCGTTCCGTGAAACGGTCGAGCAGGGCGTAGGAGGTCGCCTCGTCCGCCGTCCAGCCGAACACGTTGCCGCCGAAGACGAGCGGCGCGATGGCGATGTCCGTGCCGCCCAGTTTGCGTCGTTGCATGGTTTACTCCGTGATGCGAAAGCGCCGTCACGGCTGTGACGACGCCGTATGGCCCAGAAGCGAACATACCGCGTTCGCCCGGCGTGCGCATTCCGATCCGCGCGGGGCGGCGGTGCGGTCGCGGATCACGCAGCCTGTGCCAGCGCCGTACGCGGCGCGCGGGCGAGACGCAGGAAACGCTGATTGACCGGGCTGTGCGGCTTGAGCGCCAGGCGCTCGCAGACCAGCGCTTCGGCGTAGTCGCGCATGCCGCCGCGCAACGCCGACTTCATCAGGGTGAGATCGATGATGTCGCGTTGCGCATGGCTGCCGCCGAACACGCTCGCCGCGTAGCGCGCGGGGTGCAGCAGCTCCACCGCCTTGCGGTCATCCTTGCGCCAGTAGGCGAGGAAGCCTTCCATCAGCGGCACGGCGGCCTTGCGCGCCCATTCTGCAGCTTCGCCGTGACCGGCGGCGGTGCGCTGCACGGCTTTCAGCAGCCGCACGGCCTCGCTCTCCCAGCCGGCCTGCAGGCAGGACATGAAGGCGTGCCAGTCGTTGAAGGTGTAGGTGCGGCCATCGGCGTGCTGCAGCCAGGCCTCGGCCGCTTCGGCGGCGCGGCTGCCGATGTCGATGCCGGCGAGCTGCAGGCGCCACAGCAGGGCCGAGGCATCGACCAGGTCGAGCGCCGTCGCGCTGCGGTCCTTGCGGATGCGCGCGTCGTAGAGCGCGAGCGCTTCCTGCGCCTGCTCCAACCCCATGTGGAACACGGCGAGATGCCACCAGTTGTGCACCTTGAAGAAGTTGTCGTCGCCGTCCCAGCCGCTGCGCGTGGTGTGCAGCCACTCGATGCCTTCCTCCGCGCGGCCCTGCATCTCCATCACGTGCGCCACCGCGTGCGCGGCCCAGCCGTCGAGCGGTTCCAGTTCCACGGCGCGGCGGCCGGCGTCTTCCGCGCGCGCGTAATCGCCGCTTTCCTCCAGGCCGAAGGCGTGCATACCGAGCAGGACGGGATAGCCGGGCATATCGGGCGACCACTGCGGCAACACGCGTGCGATGCGGTCGCGCAGGTTGCGGGCGCTGCCGCGCAGGAAGTCGATGAGATGTCCCGTCTGGACGGCGAGCAGATCGGTCGGCCAGCGCAGATTGTGGATGTCCAGGGCCGTGGCCGCCGCGTGCCAGCCCTCGGTGTAGAGCAGGTCGAGCGCGCGCACATGCGAGGCGGCGCGTTCGTCGAAGTCGGCCCGTTTCAACTCGTCGAGCAGCCCGCGGGCGATCGCCATCGCTGCCGGCTCCGAGGACACGGCGTGGAGGTGCGCCTTGCACACTTTCGCCATGTGGAAATCCGGGGCGATTTCGAGGGCGGCGTCCAGGCAACCCACGGGGTCGCCGCGGTAGATGTTGTAGGCGCGCAGCGCCGTGCAGTACAGCGCTGCGGCTTCGGGCGTGGCACCCGGGAGGGCGAGGCCTTGCTGATCCTTCTGCATGGTGTGCTCCTTTCCGACCAATGGCTGATGGACAAAGCCGGGCCGCCCGCGCATATTTCCGGCCGTCGGCGGGCGGCTTCGATGGGCGTGGAGCGTAGGGCTTGGGCGGCGCGGGGACCATGCGCGAGGCGCCGGAATCTTTGCCCGATGCGCCGCCAGTGCGGGGGAACGGTTCGATGGAGCAGGTCTTTGAGGCGTTGCGGAGCATGCGCCTGTCCGGCGCGGTCTTTCTGGAGGCGGAGCTCACCGCGCCGTGGAGCTTCAATTCGCGCGTCGATCCGGAGGACTGCGCGCCATACATGCGGCCGCCGCGCCATCTCATCTCCTATCACTACATCCTCGAAGGCGAGTGCACGATCCGGCTCGAAGGGCGCGCGGCGGTGCCGCTGCGCGCAGGCGAGATCGTCGTATTGCCGCGTAACGACGCGCACATGCTGGCGAGCGGCGAAGGCATTCCGCCCATCGACGCGGGGCCGCTCATCGAACCGGGTGGGGACGGCACGCCGGCGCAAATCCGCCACGGAGGAGGCGGCGCACGCACGCGCATGTACTGCGGCTTCCTCGGCACCGACGCGCCGCACAACGCGCCGCTTGCCATGCTGCCCGCGCTGATGAAGGTCGACGCCCGTGCGTCGGCCGCCGACGGCTGGATCGAGAGCTCCTTTCGTTACGCGGCGCGGGAGTCGGCGCGCGCGGCCGAGCACGCGCCGCAGATGGTCGCGCGCCTCGCGGAGCTGCTGTTCTACGACGCGGTGCGGCAGTACGTCGCGTCGCATCCGCGCGAACAGCGCGCCTGGGCGAGCCTCGGCGATCCCTACGTCGCCCGCGCGCTGGCGCTCCTGCACGAGCGGCCCGCGCATCGCTGGACCACCGACGCGCTCGCGGCGGAGATCGGCCTGTCGCGTTCGGCTTTCGCCGAGCGCTTCACGCGCGCGGTGGGCGAGCCGCCGATGCGCTATCTCGCGCGCCGCAAACTGGAACTCGCCGCCGCGCTGCTGCGCGAATCGACGCTGCCCATTGCACGCATTGCCTACGATATCGGCTACGAATCCGAAGCGGCCTTCAACCGCGCCTTCCGGCGCGAGTACGGCTCGCCGCCCGGAAGCTGGCGGCAGCGAGCCGCGTTCAGTCCGCAATCGCGGCCGGACGCGGAGCTGCGTTAAGCTTCCGCGACTTGTCCGACCGTTTCCGATGTCTTCATCCATGCCCCGCCAGCGGGCGCCGCTGTGGCTGCTCGTGTTCGTCACCGTGAGCGGCACCGCCGCCATGCACATGTTCGTGCCGGCCCTGCCGCAGGCGGCGCAGCATTTCGCCGTGGACCGCGCGGCGATGCAGGCGGCCGTCACGCTCTACATCTTCGGCATGGCGATCGGCCAGCTCGTCTACGGCCCGCTGTCCGATGCCTTCGGCCGGCGGCCGATGCTGCTCCTGGGGCTTGCGCTCTACACGGTGTCCAGCGCGGCGGCGGCGTTCGCCGCGAGCGTGAAGATGCTCGTGACGGCGCGGCTCTTTCAGGCGCTCGGCGGCTGTGCGGGGCACGCGCTGGGGCGCGCGATCGTGCGCGACACGTCCACGCCCGAAAGCACCATGCGCGACCTCGCCCTGCTCAACCTCATGAGCATGATGGGGCCGGGCCTCGCGCCGCTGATCGGCGCTTTCATCACCGCCGCGGCCGGATGGCGGGGCATCTTCGTGTTTCTGGGAACGATGGGCGGCATCGCGCTGTTCTGCGCCTGGCGCATGCTTCCGGAAAGCGCGCGCTCGGCGCGCAATCTCAGGCCGCGCGTGCTCGCGCGCGAATACGCCGCGCTGTTCCGCTCGCGTGCCTTCCTCGGCTACACGCTGGGCGGCGGCGCGTCGACGACTTCGTTCTTCGCTTTCGTCACCGCGGCGCCCTTCATCCTCGGCTCGCAGTTCGGCCGGCCGTCGCAGGAGGTCGGCATGCATCTGGCCACGCTCATCGTCGGCATGTTCCTCGGCAACGCCTTCACGCGCCGCTTCGCGGGCCGCATCCGCAACGATCGGCTGATGATCGGCGGCAATGCCCTGAGCGTGGCCTGCGCGCTGATCATGCTCGTCGCGGCGGCGACGCACGCTTTGAACGCCTACGTGGCAACGGCGCTGATGTTCTTCTACACGCTCGGCGCCGGCATCACGAGTCCCGCGGCGCTCACCAAGGCGCTCAGCATCAATCCAAACGTGGTCGGTTCGGCGGCGGGGCTGTACGGCTTCACGCAGATGACCATCGGCGCCTTGTGCACCTGGCTGGTCGGGTTCGGCGAGGATCCGGCGCTCAGCGCGGCGGCGGTGCTGGTCGTCGCCGCCTTGTCGGGACAGCTCAGCTTCTGGATCGGCGTCAGGGCCGAGCGCGAAGGGCGCCGCTAGCGCGCTATTCGTCCTCGGTGAACGAGCACAGGGTGAACACCGGGAGGCCGGCGTCCTGGAGGCGTTTCATGCCGCCGAGATCCGAGAGATGGATGATCGCCGCCGCTTCCACCACGGTGCCGCCCGCGCGCTCGATGAGCCTGGAGGAGGCCAGCATGGTGCCACCGGTGGCGATGAGATCGTCCACCAGCAGCACGCGGTCGCCCCGGCGGACGGCGTCCTGGTGCATCTCCACCGAGGCCTGGCCGTACTCCAGGGTGTAGGGTTCGCGCAGCGTGTCGAACGGGAGCTTGCCCTCTTTGCGGATCGGCACGAAGCTGCAGTTGAGCTCGTAGGCGATGGGCGCACCGATGATGAGCCCGCGCGCATCGATTGCGGCGACCACATCGAATTCCATGTCGTGGTAGCGGTGCACGAAGCTGTCGACCAGCTTCCGGAACGCCGACCGGTTCTGCAGGATGGGCGTGATGTCGCGGAAATTCACGCCGGGCTGCGGCCATCCGCGCACGGTGCGGACGATGGATTTGATGTAGTCGCCGTAAACGCTCATGAGTGCTTTCCCTGGGGCTAGCGCTGGTCGTCCAGCCGGTCTTCGCGGTTGCTGCGGCGGATGGATAGTAGCAGCCACACCCCGCCGACGGCAGCGCCGAGGAAGCCGAGCAGCCCGAACAGCGGCAGGCCGAGCAGGCTCGGGCCGCCGGGCACGGTCATGACGATGGAGGAGCCGATGATCAGCGCGGCGATGACGATGCCGACGGTCAACCGGTTGGCGGCGCGGTCGAGCTGATTGCCCACGCGCCGCAGGCTCTGCACGTCGACGTGCAGCTCCAGCCGTCCGCGCCGCGCCATGCGCAGCACGCGCGCGATGTCGCGCGGCAGCCCGGCCGTGATCTGCAGGAGCTCCGTCGAGGTGCGCATCCCGCGGCGAAGCACGGCGGCGGGCGCGTAGTGCTCCCGCATGATGCGCTCCAGCACGGGCTTCGCCTGGCCGGCGATGTCGAAATCCGGATCGAGCTCGCGGCCCATCGCCTCCAGAGAGATGAAGGCTTTGATGAGCAGCGCCAGATCGGGGGGCATGCTCAGGCGGTGCTGGCGCAGGATGCGGACCGCATCGTTCAGCATGTCGCCGACGCGCAATTCCTTCAGCGGCACGCCGCGGTATTGATCGACGAAGCTTTCGATTTCGGCCGACAGCGCCTCGTCGTTGTAGGTGCCGCTGTCGGCCCATTCGAGCAGCACGTCCGTGACCTGGTCCGCCTGCCGGTTCACCAGCCCGAGCAGCAGGCGCACCAGTTCCTCGCGCCGCCTTTCGTTGACCCGGCCCACCATGCCGAAGTCGATGAAGGCGATGCGGTGGCCCGGCAGATAGAACACATTGCCCGGATGAGGATCGGCGTGGAAGAAGCCGTCCTCCAGGATCATTTTCAGCACCGCGTGACCGCCGCGGCGCGCGAGCAGCTTGCGGTCCAGTCCCGCGGCATCGACCGCATCGAGCCGGCCGCCGGCGATGCCGTCGATGTACTCCTGCACGCACAGGCGCTCGCTCGTCCACTGCCAGTAGATCTTCGGAATGACGATGGGGTTGGCGCCCGCGCTGTCCTCGTCGGTGTAGCCCTCGAAGTTCTCCGCGATGCGTTTGGTGTGGCGTGCCTCGACGGCGAGATCGAGCTCGTTGCGCAGCGAACGGCTGAACTGGCGCACGATCTCCTGCGGCCGGAAGGCGCGCAGCTCGGGGCTTTCGCCTTCGGCGAGCTGGGCGAGGCGCATCATCCAGCGCAGGTCGGCTTCCACAATCGGCCGGATGCCGGGCCGGCGCACCTTGAGCACCACCTCGTCGCCTTCGTGCGTGCGGGCGCGATAAACCTGGGCAATGGACGCTGCCGCGAGCGGTTCCGGATCGAACCAGGCGAACACCTCCTCCGGCGGTCCGCCGAGGTCCTCGACGAGTTGCGGCCGCACCTCCTCGTAGGGGCTTGGCGGCGCGTGGTCGTGGAGCTTGCTGAATTCGGCGATCCACTCGGGCTCGAATAGATCCACGCGCGTGGCGAGCAACTGCCCGAGCTTGACGAAGGTCGGCCCGAGCTCCTCCAGCACCCGCCGCACCCGCTCCGGCGGCGGCATGTGCGCGTACTCCTGCGCGTCGCGCCAGCGCAGCACCTGCCCCGCGCGCTCCAGCACGTTCGCCAGCCCGATGCGCCGCACCACGTCGCCGAAGCCGTAGCGGATCAGCGTGGCGACGATGTCATGCAGACGGCCGAGATCCTGTACGGAAGGGAAGGGCTGCCACATGGTGGAGCGGGGCGATGGCGATGAGGGGATGATACCGAAGGCGGGGTGGCGGAGCTTGCTGTGCATCAACCGCTTCGCTTCGCGGTTTCTCATTCCCGTCGCGTCAACAAACAAAAACGGCCCGCACGGGGCCGTCTTGGTTTGTTGGTGGAGGCGGCGGGAATCGAACCCGCGTCCGCAAGTCCTCTACAGGCAGCTCTACATACTTAGCCGTGTCTATTGGCTTTAACCCGCAACCCGCCGACCGGCAGGCTGGTTACGGGCGAGTCACCTTGGATTTAACGCCGTACGAAGTGACCCCGCACGACGCGAGTCCATGTGAATGACCCGGCTCTAGCTTGCGCTAGCTACCCCATGGACGAGGTAGTGCCAGGCTCGCGGGTTATTTAGGCCGCGAGAGCGAAACGTTCGTCGTTCGCAGTTAATTTGGTCCAGTTGATTTACGAGGTCACTGGTCCTCGGTATGCACTGCACTGCTTCGCAACCCACGTCGAAGCCAGGTCGCCCCCGGAATTCTGTGGTGCTGTCAGCGCTACGGATTATCACACGGTTCGGGCCGACTAAGCAGCGTTGCCGTGTGCCGTTTGCCTACATAGATGGGGCGCGCCGCAAATAGTTCAATACTTCGGCCGGGTGGCCGATGACGGCATCGGCTTCCCAGGCGGCGGGGTCGGCGTCGAGACCGAGATAGCCGTAGCCGGCCGCCAGCACGGGCATCCCGGCGGCGCGGGCGGCCTGCACGTCCCGCAGATCGTCTCCGACATAGAGGCAGGCGCCGGGCTCCAGGCCGATCAGGCGGGCGGCGTGGAGCAGGGGATCGGGATGCGGTTTGGGCCGCGCCGCGGTGTCGCCGCAGACCACGCAGCGGCAGCGTTCGTAGAGCCCCAGCGCGCGCAGGAGCGGCTCGGTGAAGCGCTGGTGCTTGTTGGTGACGACGCCCCAGGCGACGGCGCGGCGGTCGAGCTCGTCCAGCAGCGCGGGCACTCCCTCGAACAGCACCGTCCGTTCGCAGATGGCGGCTTCGTAGAGCTCCAGGAAGCGGTTCTTGAGGGGCTCGTATTCGGGATGGTCGGGTTCGATGCCGAGCCCGGCCTTGAGCATGCCGCGTGCACCGGCGGAGGTGACGGGCCGCGCCAGCTCGAAGGGGATGGGCGGGGCACCGCGTTCGGCCAGCAGCCGGTTCAAGGCGCCGGCCAGATCGGGCGCGGTGTCGGCCAGGGTACCGTCCAGATCGAACAGGACCGCGCGGATCATTGTTCGAGGCGCACCGCGTGAACCATGTAGTTCACGTCCACGTCGCGCTCCAGGGCGTAGATCTTGGTGAACGGGTTGTAGGTGAGGCCGATCATGTGGCGCACCCCGAGCCCGGCTTCGCGGCAGTAGGAGGCGAGCTCGTGCGGCTTGATGAACTTGGCGTAGTCGTGCGTGCCCTTGGGCAGCAGCTTGAGCACGTACTCGGCGCCGATGATCGCGAAGAGGTACGACTTCGGGTTGCGGTTGATGGTGGAGAAGAACACGTCGCCGCCCGGTTTCACCAGCCGCGCGCAGGCCGAGACGATGCTCGCCGGGTCGGGCACGTGCTCGAGCATTTCCATGCAGGTGACGACGTCGTAGCTCGCCGGCTCGCGTTCGGCGAGCGCTTCGGCGGAGACGAGCTCGTAGTCGACTTTGGTCTGCGTTTCGAGCGCGTGCAATTGCGCCACCTTGAGGGCCTTCTCGCCGAGGTCGATGCCTTTCACCTGGGCGCCGCGGCGTGCCATGGCCTCCGAAAGAATCCCGCCGCCGCAGCCCACGTCGAGCACGCGCTTGCCGGCGAGCGGGGCCTTGTCCTCGATCCAGCCCAGGCGCAGCGGATTGATTTCGTGCAGCGGCTTGAATTCGCTGTTCGGGTCCCACCAGCGATGCGCGAGTTCGCTGAATTTGGCCAGTTCCTGTTGATCGACGTTCTGCATGCTGCGAATGCTCCGTGCAAGGCACGTATCTTAGCCGCGCGAAGGCCGCACAACAAAAAGCCCCGCCGCGGCGGGGCTTCCGTTCGAATGGCAGGGCGCTTAACGCGTGCCCACCACTTCGATTTCCACGCGACGGTTCTTCTGACGGCCTTCGCGGGTCTTGTTGGTGGCGACGGGCTGCGTTTCACCCTTGCCTTCCGTGTAGATGCGGTCGGCGGGGATGCCCTTGCTTACGAGGTAGTTCTTCACCGCTTCGGCGCGTCGCACGGACAGCTTCTGGTTGTAGGCCTCGGTGCCGATGCTGTCGGTGTGACCGATGGCGATGATGACCTCGAGGTTGAGGCCCTGCATCTTGCTCACCAGGTCGTCGAGTTCACGACGGCCTTCGGGACGCAGCGCGTACTTGTCGAAATCGAACAGCACGTCAGCGTTCAGCGTCACTTTCTGCTGTTCGGGGACCACGACGGGCGCGGGTGCGGGAGCCGGAGCGGGCGCCGGTTCGGCAGGCGCGGGAGCCGGCGCTACCGCGGGTTTCTTCACCAGATCGGGATCGCATTCGGCGATCGCCAGAGCGGGCGTCCAGTAGCCGGTGCGCCAGCACATGCCGAAGGGGCTCTTCACCACGAAACCGCGCGTATCGGTCAGGTAGCCGGCTTTGTCGGCGGCGGCCTGCGCACCGACCTGACCCGAGGCTGCACTGAGGACGAGAGCTAAGGCGACAAGGAAGGATTTTCCGAAGTTTTTCATCATGTTGTTTCCTCTCTAAAAAAGGAGCAGCGAGTTTGGCGGTTGCTTAGGCCATGAAAAGCTGCATTAGTTCAATAACTTATTATTCCAAACCGCGATGGCTTTAGCCAACGCCCCCGCTTCCAGTTCGACGAGGGCCCCGTCCCGAACTAGCAATCTTCCGGCCACCCACACGTGGGAGACGTGTTCGCGCCCGGCGCTGTACACGATCTGCGAGGCCGGGTCGTAGCACGGTAACACTTCCGGCGCCTCCAGTCGAATGGCGGCGATGTCGGCCGCCTTGCCCGCTTCCAGCGAGCCGATGCGGTGATGCAGACCCAGTGCGCGCGCGCCGTTGAGCGTGGCGCAACGCAGCGCGAGATGCGCGGGCAATGCGGCTGCATCGTGCGCGACCGCTTTGGCGAGCATCGCGGCCAGACGCATCTCGGCCAGCACATCGAGACGGTTGTTGCTCGCCGCGCCGTCGGTGCCGATCGCCACGTTGACGCCGGCCTTCAGCATGGCGGCCACCGGCGCGAAACCGCTGGCGAGCTTGAGGTTGGACGCGGGGCAATGCGCGACCGAGGCGCCGTGCTGCGCGAGCAGGCCGATCTCGCGTTCGTTGAGATGCACCGCGTGCACGGCGATGAGCCGCGGCGAGACGAGCCCCAGTGCGAGCATGCGATCGAAGGGCCGTACGCCGTATTTCTCCAGGGACTGGCGGATCTCGTCCTCGGTCTCGTGCAGATGCAGATGGATCGGCACGTCGAGCTCCTCGGCGATGGTGGCGATCCGGGTGAAGGTGTCGTCGTTCACCGTATAGGGAGCGTGCGGCGCCAGGCAGAAGGACAGACCGGCGTGTTCCGCGAAGCGGTCGCGCGTTGCCAGACCCTTGGCAAGGTAGTCGTCGGCGTCGGCCGCGTAGGCGGTGGGGAACTCGATCACGGTGAGGCCGATCGCGGCGCGCATGCCTGCATCCACGAAGGCCTGCGCCGCGGATTCGGGGAAGAAGTACATCTCGTTGGCGCAGGTCACGCCCGCGCGCAGCATCTCGGCGCAGGCGAGCAGAGTGCCGTCGTACACGAACTGCGGCGAGACGTGCTTCGCCTCGGCGGGCCAGATGTGCTCGTTCAGCCAGACCATCAGCGGCTTGTCGTCGGCGTAGCCGCGCAGCAGGCTCATGGCGGCGTGGGTGTGCGCGTTGACGAGGCCGGGAATGAGCGCGTGATGGGGCAGGGTGACGCGCTCGGCGGGAGCGTAGGCGCTTTCGGCCTCGGCGGTCGGCACCACGCCGACGATGTCGCCGTCGCGCACGGCGACGCTATGGTCCTCCAGCACCACGCCGTAGGGCTCGACCGGGATCACCCATTTTGCGTCGATCAGCAGGTCGATGGGGAGCGGTGTCGTACTCATGGCCCGCACGATATCAAAAAAATTCCGCCGCACCTTGATCCTGGCAAACCTATGACGCAAAAGCGTTTGCGCGATGGCGGCCGGGTACATTGGCCGCCGGGGTGCCGGATGCTAGAATTTGCTCCTTTTTACCGAGACTTAGAGCCGCTCCCAAACAGCGGCCGTGCGCCCGCATGGAACAGTTCGCCAAAGAGACCCTGCCGGTCAGCCTAGAAGAAGAAATGCGGCGCTCCTACCTCGATTACGCCATGAGCGTGATCGTAGGGCGCGCGCTTCCCGATGTGCGTGACGGTCTGAAACCTGTCCACCGACGGGTGTTGTACGCCATGCAGGAGGCGAACAACGTCTGGAACCGGCCGTACGTGAAGTGCGCCCGCGTCGTCGGTGAAGTGCTCGGTAAATACCACCCGCACGGCGACAGCGCCACGTACGAAGCGCTGGTGCGCATGGCGCAGGACTTCTCCATGCGCTACCCGCTCATCGACGGGCAGGGCAACTTCGGCTCCATCGACGGCGACTCGGCGGCGGCCTACCGCTACACCGAGTGCCGGCTGGAGCGCATCGCCGGCGAGCTGCTCGCCGACATCGACCGCGAGACGGTCGATTTCATGCCGAACTACGACGGCAAGGAGCAGGAACCGGTGGTGCTGCCCACGCGCCTGCCTAACCTGCTCATCAACGGTTCCTCGGGTATCGCCGTCGGCATGGCGACCAACATCCCGCCGCACAACCTGTGCGAGACGGTGGACGCCTGTCTGCTGCTGCTGCAGAACCCGGACGCCACCATCGACGACCTCATCAAGGTGATGCCGGCGCCGGACTTCCCCACCGCGGGCCTGATCTACGGCCTGAGCGGCGTGCACGAGGGCTACCGCACCGGCCGCGGCCGCGTGGTGATGCGCGCGCGCACCCATATCGAGGAGCTGGACCGCGGCAACCGCCAGGCGATCATCGTCGACGAGCTGCCCTACCAGGTGAACAAGAAGAACCTGCTCGAGCGCATCGCCGAGCTGGTGAACGAGAAGAAGCTGGAGGGCATCGCGCACATCCAGGACGAGTCCGACAAGACCGGCATGCGCGTGGTGATCGAGCTCAAGCGCGGCGAGATGCCAGAGGTGGTGCTGAACAACCTCTACAAGCACACCCAGCTCCAGGAGACCTTCGGCATCAATATGGTGGCGCTGGTGGACGGCCAGCCGCGCCTGCTCAACCTCAAGCAGATGCTGGAGGCGTTTATCCTGCATCGGCGCGAAGTCGTCACGCGGCGCACGGTCTACGACCTGCGCAAGGCGCGCGAACGGGCGCACATCCAGGAGGGCCTCGCGGTCGCGCTCTCGAACGTGGACGAGATCATCGCCCTCATCAAGGCGGCGCAGACGCCGGCCGAGGCGAAGCAGAAGCTGCTCGCCAAGCCCTGGCGCTCGCAACTGGTGCAGGAGATGCTCGCGCGCGCCGGGTCGGAAGCCACCAAGCCGGAGACGCTGGCGCCGGGCCTGGGCATGACGCCCGATGGCTACCGGCTTTCGGAAGCGCAGGCGCAGCGCATTCTCGAAATGCAACTGCAGCGCCTCACCGGCCTGGAGCAGGACAAGATCGTCGCCGACTACCGCGAGCTGCTCGAAACCATCGCCGACCTCTCCGACATCCTCGCGCGGCCGGAGCGCATCACCGCCATCATCGCCGACGAGCTGAAGCAGATCCGCGACCAGTACGGCGACAAGCGCCGCAGCGAGATCGTCGTTCACACCGAGGACATCGACATCGAGGACCTCATCACGCCGACCGACCTGATGGTGACGTTCTCGCACGCCGGCTACGTGAAGTCGCAGCCGGTGGCCGACTATCGCGCCCAGAACCGCGGCGGCCGCGGGCGGCAGGCGGCGGCGATCAAGGAAGACGATTTCATCGAACACCTGTTCATCGCCCACACCCACGACTACATCCTGTGCTTCTCGAACCGCGGGCGGGTCTACTGGCTGCGCGGCTACGAAGTGCCGCAGGGCACCCGCACCAGCCGCGGCAAGCCGATCGTCAACCTCTTCCCGCTGGAGGAGGGTGAACGCATCAGCGCGCTGCTGCCGGTCAAGCAGTTCGACGAGCACCACTTCGTGTTCATGGCCACCGCGCAGGGCACGGTGAAGAAGACGCCGCTGTCGGATTTCTCGCGTCCGCGCGAGAAGGGCATCATCGCCGTCGATCTGGACGAGGGCGACTACCTCGTCGGCGCGCAGATCACCGACGGCGGCTGCGACGTCATGCTGTTCTCCGACGCGGGCAAGGCGGTGCGCTTCGAGGAAAGCGACGTGCGGCCGATGGGCCGCGCCGCGCGCGGGGTGCGCGGCATGAAACTGGGCGAAGGCCAGCGTGTGGTGTCGATGCTGGTGGCCAAGGACGAGACCCAGACCGTGCTCACCGCGACCGAGAACGGCTACGGCAAGCGCACGCCCATCTCCGAGTACACCCGCCACGGCCGCGGCACGCAGGGCATGATCGCGATTCAGACCACCGAGCGCAACGGCAAGCTCATCGGCGCGCTGCTGGTGAACGAGCAGGACGAGCTGATGCTGGTCTCCACGGGCGGCGTGCTGATCCGCACCAAGGTGGCGCAGATCCGCGAAATGGGCCGTTCGACCCAGGGCGTGAGCCTCATCAGCCTGGACGAAGGCACCAAGCTTGCGGGCATCGCCAAGGTGCTGGAAAGCGACGAGGAGAACGGCGAATCCGCGGAGAACGAATCATCGGACCCGGCCGCGCAGCCCGAGGACGGACCGGGCCGGGAATTGCCGCCGGAGAACGGCGGGGAGTGAGGACGTCGTGACACGCGTGTACAACTTCAGCCCTGGGCCGGCCGCGCTGCCGGAGCCGGTGCTGCGGCAGGCCGCCGAGGAGATGCTGGACTGGCATGGCACCGGCATGTCTGTGATGGAGATGAGCCACCGCGGCAAGGCCTTCATGTCCATTGCCGCAGAAGCCGAAGCCGATCTGCGCGAGCTGTTGGCGATCCCCGAGGATTACGCGGTGCTGTTTTTGCAAGGCGGCGCGACCATGCAGTTCGCCGCCGTGCCGCTCAACCTCATGCCGTCCGGCGGTTCGGCCGATTATGTGGATACCGGCCACTGGTCGAGCCGGGCGATCAAGGAGGCGAAGCGTTACGGCAAGGTGCGCGTGATCGCTTCCTCCGCCGACAAGAACTACAGCTACGCGCCGGCGCAGGACGCCTGGCAGCTCGTCGACCCGCAAGCCGCCTATGTGCACTACACGCCGAACGAGACCATCGGCGGCGTGGAATTCCACTGGGTGCCGGAGACGGGCGGCGTGCCGCTGGTGGCGGACATGTCCTCCAACATCCTTTCGAGGCCGATCGACGTCAGCAAATACGGCGTGATCTACGCCGGCGCGCAGAAGAACATCGGCCCCGCGGGCCTCACGGTGGTGATCGTGCGCAAGGACCTGCTCGGCCGCGCGCGCGCCGAGACGCCGACGCTGCTCGACTGGAAAGTGCAGGCCGAGGCCCAGTCGATGTCGAACACGCCGCCCACCTACGCGATCTACATCGCCGGCCTGGTGTTCAAGTGGATCAAGGCCGAGGGGGGGCTGGCCGAAATGGAGCGGCGCAACCGCGCCAAGGCGGCGCTGCTGTACGAGCTGCTGGATTCGTCCGATTTCTACCGCAG
>QGUL01000228.1 GCA_003242425.1 Pseudomonadota bacterium
CGGGGGTGTGGTTGCCCCGGAAAAGGGGTGGTGGGGGGCGGGTTTCCCCGGTCGCTCCTCAACGCGTGGGGCGGGGCGTTGGGCAGCGCCGCGACTTCGCGCGCCACGCCGCGGATCGACAGGCAGTCGGCGCGGTTGGGCGTGAGCTTGAGCGTGAAAAGCGCGTCGTCCAGGTCGCGGTAGGCGCGGAAATCCATCCCGACCGGCGCATCGGCGGGCAGTTCCAGCAGGCCGCTCGCATCCTCGGACACACCCAGTTCGCGCGCCGAACAGAGCATGCCGTGGCTGTCGACGCCGCGCATCTTCACCGCCTTGATTTCGAACACCGAGCCGTTTTCGCCCGGGAGCTTCGCGCCCACCAGCGCGCAGGGCACCTTCATGCCGGCGCGCACGTTCGGCGCGCCGCAGACGATGTTGAGCGTCGTGCCCGTGCCCGCGTTCACCTGACAGACGCTCAGCCGGTCGGCGTTGGGGTGCTTGGCGACCTCCAGCACTTCGGCCACCACCACGCCGCTGAAGGGCGGCGCGACGCGGCGCACCTCCTCCACTTCCAGCCCCGCCATGGTAAGCGTGTGCGCGAGCGCATCCGTATCGATCGACGGATTGACCCAGGTGCGTAGCCAGCTTTCCGAGAATTGCATAGACGTTGGTCCGCGACGTTCAGTTGAACTGCCGCAGGAAGCGCAGATCGTTTTCGTAGAACAGGCGCAGGTCGTTGATGCCGTAGCGCAGCATCGTCAACCGTTCCAGACCGCTGCCGAACGCGAAGCCGATGTATCGCTCCGGATCGAGCCCGTAATTGCGGATCACGTTCGGATGCACCTGACCGGCGCCTGAAATCTCCAGCCAGCGGCCGTCCTTGAACGCCATGTCGATTTCGGCCGAAGGCTCGGTGAACGGGAAGAACGAGGGGCGGAAGCGCACCTGCAGATCGTCGGTCTCGAAGAAGCGGCGCAGGAAATCGGTGTACACGCCCTTGAGATCGGCGAAGCTGATGTTCTCGTCGATCCACAGGCCCTCGACCTGGTGGAACATGGGCGAGTGCGTGGCGTCGCTGTCGACGCGATAGGTGCGTCCCGGCGCGATGACCTTGATCGGCGGCTTGTGCATGCGCGCGTAGCGCACCTGCATCGGACTGGTATGCGTGCGCAGCAGATAGCCGCCTTCGTCGAGATAGAAGGTGTCGTGCATCGAACGCGCCGGATGGTTTTCCGGCTGGTTCAATGCGGTGAAGTTGTACCAGTCGGTTTCGATCTCGGGACCGTCGGCGACATCGAAGCCGATGGAACGGAAGATCTCCTCCACGCGCATCCAGGTGCGGATGACCGGATGCAGCCCGCCGCGGCGCCGTCCGCGCCCCGGGAGCGTGACGTCGAGCGATTCCTCCGCGAGGCGCGCATCGAGCGCGGCCTGCGCCAGCGCCTGGCGGCGCGCGACGAGCGCGGCTTCGATGCGGTCCTTGGCTTCGTTGATGCGGGCGCCGGCGCTGCGGCGCTCTTCGGGCGGGAGCTTGCCCAGCCCTTTCAGCAATTCGGTGAGCGAGCCGGTCTTGCCGAGATAACGGGCCTTGACCTGCTCCAGTGCGGCGGGATCGTCGGTTTCGTTGAACTGCGCGATCGCTTCAGCGACGATGGCCTCGAGGTCTTGCATCGTTCGAAACGTTCCCTGTGCGCCGCTTGCGGATACACCGCCCGCCGCGACGACGGCGATGTCTTATGAATCGGTGAAACGCCCGCCCGTTCGCACGGGCGGGCGGGTACTACGGTCTCAGGCAGCCAGACGCGCCTTGGCCTGTTCGGCGAGCTTGGCGAATCCCGCCTTGTCGGCCACGGCGATGTCGGCCAGCACCTTGCGGTCGATCTCGATCTGAGCCTTCTTGAGGCCGTTCATGAACACGCTGTAGGTCAGGCCGTGTTCGCGGGCCGCGGCATTGATCCGCGCGATCCACAAGGCACGGAAGGTCCGTTTCTTGGCGCGGCGGTCGCGGTAGGCATACTGCCCCGCCTTCATCACCGCTTCTTTGGCGACGCGGAAAACGTTCTTCCGGCGGCCGCGAAAGCCTTTGGCGGCCGCGATGACTTTCTTGTGCTTGGCGCGAGCGATGACGCCACGTTTCACTCTGGGCATTGCTGCGTCTCCTTATGCGTAGGGCAGCATCGCGCGCACGGCACGCACATCGCTGCCATGAACCTGGGTCGTACCACGGAGCTGACGTTTGCGCTTCGTGGACTTCTTGGTGAGGATGTGACGCAGGAACGCCTGGCTGCGCTTGATGCTTCCGCTGCCACGCACGCGGAAGCGCTTGGCAGCGCCGCGCTTGGTTTTCATCTTCGGCATAACAACTCCGTTTTTAGCCTGACGCCGGGTGGCTCTGGCGAGCGCTTTCGGACCGCGGCACCACTTGTTTTAAAACCCCGCTCGCGCGAGGACCTGCTTCCGCCTCACTAACTCTGTGCGGCGGGAGATTCCTGGGGCGGCTGCTTGGTCCCGCCCTTCTTCGATCCGGGCTTCTTCGGTGCGATCACCATCACCAGCTGGCGGCCCTCCATCTTGGGCCACTGCTCGACCACGCCGTAAGGCTCCAGATCGTCACGAACCCGCTGAAGCAAGCGCTGACCGAGTTCCTGATGCGCCAGTTCGCGCCCCCGGAAGCGCAAGGTCACTTTCGCCTTGTCGCCTTCCTCCAGGAACTTGATCAGGTTGCGCAGTTTGATCTTGTAATCGCCCTCGTCGGTGCTCGGCCGGAACTTGATTTCCTTGACCTGGATCTGCTTCTGCTTCAGCTTCGCCTCGTGTGCCTTCTTGGCCTCCCGGTACTTGAACTTCCCGTAGTCCATCAGCTTGCACACCGGCGGCTTAGCCATCGGGGCGATCTCGACCAGATCGAGATCCTTTTCCTCGGCAAGACGCATCGCTTCTTCGAGGGAAACGATGCCGAGCTGTTCGCCCTCTTCACCCACCAGTCTCACTTCCGGCGCGGTGATCTCGCCGTTGATTCGCTGCGCTTTTCCCTGTGCGATCTTGCTTCTCCGATTCTCCGAAAAACAATTAAGCCGCGCTGCCCGGGCGCGCCTCGTTCCTCAGGCGCTCGATGAAGACCGACAGATCCATCTGTCCCAGGTCTTCTCCCCCGCGGGTACGCACGGCCACCTTGTTCGCCGCCTTTTCCTTGTCGCCCACGACGACCTGATAGGGCAGCTTCTGTAAGCTATGTTCGCGGATTTTATAGTTAATTTTTTCGTTGCGCAAATCCGCCTCGGCGCGGAAACCGGCCTCCCGCAACGCCTGTGCGACGGATTGCGCATAGTCGGCCTGCCGCTCCGAAATGTTCATGACGACCACCTGTACCGGTGCCAGCCAGAGCGGGAAGGCTCCGGCGTAGTGTTCGATCAGGATGCCGATGAAGCGCTCCATCGAGCCCAGGATGGCGCGGTGCAGCATCACCGGCACCTTGCGGGTGTTGTCCTCCGCGACGTACTCGGCGCCCAAGCGCTGCGGCATGTTGAAGTCCACCTGGATGGTGCCGCATTGCCACACGCGGCCGATCGCGTCCTTGAGCGAATACTCGATCTTCGGGCCGTAGAACGCGCCCTCGCCGGGGGCGAGCTCGTAGTCGCAGCCCGAGCGCTTGAGCGATTCGATCAGCGCGGCCTCGGCCTTGTCCCAGGCTTCTTCCGAACCGACGCGCTTCTCCGGCCGGGTCGAGACCTTGTAGATGACGTTGTCGAAACCGAAATCCCGGTACACCTTCTGCAGCAGCGCGGTGAACGCGACACATTCGTCGAGAATCTGCTCTTCCGTGCAGAAGATGTGCCCGTCGTCCTGGGTGAAGGCGCGCACGCGCATGATGCCGTGCAGCGAGCCTGAAGGTTCGTTGCGATGGCAGGAGCCGAACTCGCCGTAACGCAGCGGCAGGTCGCGGTAGCTGCGCAGGCTCTTGTTGAAGATCTGAACATGTCCCGGGCAGTTCATCGGCTTGATCGCGTAATCGCGATTCTCCGAGTGGGTGGTGAACATGTTCTCTTTGTAGTTCTCCCAGTGCCCGGACTTCTCCCACAGCACGCGGTCGAGGATCTGCGGGCAGCGCACCTCCTGATAGCCGTTCTCGCGGTAGACACGGCGCATGTACTGTTCGACCTGCTGCCACAGCGTCCAACCCTTGGGA
>QGUL01000229.1 GCA_003242425.1 Pseudomonadota bacterium
GCCCATTTCGATGTCGGGGCCGCCGATCGACACTTCGCGTCCGCTCCCCGCCGCCGCCCGCCGTTCGATCGCCTTGCGGGCGGAGTCCGATTGCACGATGAGCAATGCCGTTACGACGAGGACCGCGAGCGCGGCCACAAGGCCGATGAGGATGCGCCGGATCATAGCCATGACGACTGTCGGGATATGCCGACAGTCGATTGGGGTCCGGGGCGCTGCATGTGCGCAACGCCACACGGGCGGAGGCCCGCGGCGGGGGATGCCGGGTGGACTTGTTTCATAATCCGATTCCGCGACGGGCGACGATGCGCCCGCTCATTGCCAAGCGCGGCACAAGCGAGAAAAATCGCGTAGAGTGCGACCACCGCACTCGGCCACAGCCGTGTCCCACAACTTCAGGGCTGTCGATCGTCAGCGCTCGGTACGCGAGCCCGGCCACAGCGGCTGCGTGCAAATGGGAGCGAGGTCGGTCAGGCGAAACGTCCACGGACTCGGGCAGCGCAGCAAGGCCCATGCCGCGAAAAGGAGAACGTATTGCCGTGGTGACTGAAGTGCTCGCTCGCAGCGATCCTCAAGCATACGAACGGCGGCGCGCGGCAGCCCTGGCGCTGGAGCGCAGCGCCACCGCGGCGCTCAGCTTCGCGGTGTTCGTGATCGCGGTCTCGGTGATCGGCTGGCTGTTCGACGTGCCGCAGCTCTCGAGCCTCATTCCCGGCTGGCCGCCCATGCATCCCCTCATGGCCGTGTTCGGTATCGGCGCGGCCGCCACCTTGCGGCTGCTTGCGCGCAATACCTTGTACGCCCGGCGCGCCGCCTATCTGGTCTGCAGCGTCGTCTTCGCCATCGCGCTGCTGGTGCTCTACGCACAACGCGAGAACGACTGGCATTACGACTTCTCGGCCTATGCGGCCGTTACCGCCACCATCATGCTCGCCGCGATCGGCCTGAAGTTCTGGAACCGCTTCTGGGCGCGCCGGCTCGCCGAGCTGTGCGCGGTCACCGCCATGGTGCTCGCGGTGAGCGGCCTGGTCGGCGTCACCTACCGGCTGATGCTGCACATGCCGGCGCTGGTCGAACTCTCGCTCGCGGGCGGCCTGTCGATGATCGCACTGGCCTTCGCGGTCATCGCCGGACAGCCCGACAACTGGCTGCTCGACAAACTCACCGACCGCAGCGTCGGCGCCATCATGCTGCGCCGCGCGCTGCCGATGGCGGTGCTGTTCCCGATCCTTCTCGGCCTCATCCGCATGGCGGCGCAGCGCGCCGGCTGGATGGACACCGCGGGCGGCAGTCTTTTCCTCACCCTGCTCACGATTCTCGCGCTGGCGGTCTTCGCGTGGTGGCTCGCGTTCGTGCTCAACCGCATCGACGCCGAACGCCAGGCGGCGGAACGCGAGGCCGAGACCCAGCGCGAATGGCTGCACGTCACGCTCGGCAGCATCCACGACGCCGTCATCGCGACCGATCCGGACTGCGTGGTGCGGGTGATGAATCCGGCGGCGGCCTCGCTGCTGGGCGAGCCGGTGGAAAGCCTCATGGGCGAATCGCTCGCCGGGCGCGTGGCGCTTCTCGACGAAAACCGTCAGCCGGTGGAATGTCCGCTGCGGTCGGTCTTACGCGGCGAGGGCGCGCATGCGCGCGAACTGGTGCTGCGGCGCGACGACGGCCGGGAAGTGCCTGTGGAAGTCGGCGTCGCGCCGATCCGCGATGCCGAGGGCGCGACGGTCGGCGGCGTGATGGTGATGCGCGACGTGAGCGAACGGCTGCGTTACGTGCAGGTGCTGCGCGACGCCTACGCCGAGCTCGACCGCCGCGTGGCCGAGCGCACCAGCGCGCTGGAACAGGCCAACGCCGCCCTGCACGAGACGCTGGCCCTGTTCCGCGGCGTGGCCGAGAGCACGCCCGACCTCATTTTCGTGAAGGACCTGGAGCTTCGCATCGCCATGGCCAACCCGGCCACCTGCCGGCTGTTCGGCCGCAGCGAACAGGAACTGATGGGCCGGCGTTTCGACGAGCTGATCGACGATGCGGAGCTTGCGCGCACCATCGACGAACACGACCGGCGCGTGCTCGATTCCGGACGCGTCGAACGCGTCGAGCAGCTGCTCAAGACGGCCGAAGGCTACCGTACCTTCCTGTCCACCAAATCGCCGTTGCGCGACGTCAACGGCAGGATCATCGGCCTCATTTCGGTGGCCACCGACATCACCGAGCGCAAGCGCATCGAGAACGATCTGCGCGAGGCGCAGCGCTTCACCCAGGGGCTGCTCGATACCGCGCCACTGGTGCTCTATCTGCTCGACCTCGATCACGGCCGCATGGTGTTCGTGAGCGGCATGGTGCAGCAGGTGCTCGGCTTCGACGCCGAAGCCCTGCGCGGGCTGAGCATGCAGGGGCTGCTCAGGCTGGTGCACCCCGAAGACCGGCGTGCGCTGATGGAACACCTGCGCGGCTACCGTGACGAGCAGGACGGTCTGCGCACCTTCGAACTGCGCTTCCGCCACCAGGACGGCGACTGGCGCTGGCTGTATTGCCGCGAGCGGCTGTTCGATCCCGCCGCCCGCACGCGCCTGGTGCTGGGCGTGGCGATCGACGTCAGCGACCGCCGCCAGGCCGAGCGCGAACTGGAGCAGCTCATCGAGGCCGAGAAGCGGCTGCGCTACGAGGCCGAGCGCGCCAACCGCGCCAAGGACGAGTTCCTCGCCGTGGTCTCGCACGAGCTGCGCTCGCCGCTCAACGCGCTGCGCGGCTGGAGCTTCCTGCTCGGCAATTCCAACCCGGTCGATCCCGGGCTGCTCGAACGCGCGGTGCAGGCGATCAAGCGCAACGTCGACCACCAGGCACGGCTGATCGACGACCTGCTCGACACCTCGCGCATCATGAGCGGCAAGCTCAACCTCGAGCACCGCCCGCTCAATCTCATCGAGACAGTCAATTCGGCCATCGAGGTCGTGCGACCGGGGGCGGATGCGAAGCGGCTCGCCATCGTCTTCGAGCATGCGCCGGGGCCGCTCAGCATCGAAGGCGATCCGGCGCGCCTGCATCAGGTGGTGGTCAACCTCCTGTCCAACGCCGTGAAGTTCACGCCCGAGGAAGGGCGCATCACCATCACCGCCGGTACCGAGCTCGACATGGCGAGCATCACCGTCACCGACACCGGCATCGGCATCGACGCCGAATTCCTGCCGCGGCTGTTCCAGCGCTTCACACAAGCCGATTCCTCCACCACGCGCAAGCACGGCGGGCTCGGCATCGGCCTTGCGCTCGTGCGTCACCTGGTGGAGCTGCACGGCGGCACTGTCAGCGCCGCGAGCGAAGGGCTGGGCAAGGGCGCGACCTTCACGGTGAAGCTGCCGCTGCCGAAGGCGCGCGTGATGATGGAGAACCTGCCGGAGAGCAACGAGACGGAAGCCGAGAACGCGCCGCTTGCCGGCGTGCGCATCTGCGCGCTCGACGACGACCCCGATGCGCGCGACATCATCGCCCATGCGCTGAAACGCGCCGGGGCGCAGGTCTACAGCGCTTCTTCCGGCGCCGATCTCATCGCGCTGCTCGACGAGCAGCTTCCGCACACGCGCCCGGACATCCTCCTGCTCGATCTCGCCATGCCGGGCGAGGACGGCTTCGGCGTGCTGGCCAGCGTGCGCGCGCTGGAACAGCGCAAGGGTCTGTCGGTGGACGAAGCCATCCCCGCCATCGCTGTCACGGCCTTCGCCGAATTGAGCCGGGTACGCATCGTCGAGGCCGGCTTCATCGAGCGCATGGCCAAGCCTTTCGATCCCGGTGCGCTGGTCGCCACCATCCGCCGCGTGCTCGCGAACAAACGCGGCAAGGGCAACCTGCCGCTTGCGGTGCGGAGCAGCGCGGCCGGCTGAGGAATGGCGCTTGCCTTGCGCCGGACATGGATCGCCGGTGTCTTCTGATCGGGATTTTTCTCGCGCTACCGGGCGCGGGTGCGGTATGCGCCGAAGAGAAGACGCAGGAAGCGACGGGGCAGGTCGCGCCGCATTCCAGCGCAGAGGAAAAGCGCGCCGCGAGCCGGGCGCGCAAGGACGATGCGCAATGGATCGAGCGCTGCGACAGGCCCCAGGGGGAGGCCGGGTTCCGCTGCCTGGAAGAGAGGCGTGAGGAAATGGAGCGGGGGCTCGAATGGGGCGAGGGG
>QGUL01000230.1 GCA_003242425.1 Pseudomonadota bacterium
CGGGCCAAGGCTTTACCCTGGGAAGGGGTTGGGTTGCGGCCGGGGGGGGCGGTGGTCATCGGCGATTTGATGAACGGCGTGGAGGCGGGCAAGCGGGCGGGCATGTACGTGCTCGCCGTGCCCTACGGCTACAACGAAGGCAAGCCGGTCGAGACCCTGGGTGCCGACCGCATCGTCGCCGAGCTCGCCGAGGCGGCCGCGTTCGTGGAAGCGGCCTAGAGGCGCAGCGACCGCCGGCGTTGTCTATGGGTTGAGCGCGGTGCTATAGTCCGCCTGTATCCGACGAAGTTCCAAGTTCCTGTGAGCTGCTCGATTTTCTTCGAACGATGGCAACGCGAGGCTTGGCGCCGCTGGCGCTGAGAAGGGCTCGTGTGTTGCCGTGCGCGCCGGCTTTAGCGCGCGTAAGCCGGAAGTTCGAAGATCTCCCTGGAGCAGCTTAAATGACTGAAGCCGAATTCAAGCGGCTGGCCACCGAAGGTTATAACCGCGTACCGCTGGTACTGGAAACCTTCGCCGACCTCGACACGCCGCTGTCCATCTATCTCAAGCTCGCCAACCGTCCCTACACCTATCTGCTGGAATCGGTGGTCGGCGGCGAGCGCTTCGGCCGCTATTCCTTCGTAGGGCTGGCCGCCGCCACCCGCATCGAAGTGCGCGGCCCGCGCGTGGCCGTGTACCGCAACGGCGAGGTGACGGAGGAGGCGCAGACCGAAGACCCCCTGGCGTTCATCCGCCGATACCTTGCCCGGTTCAAGGCCGTTACGCGTCCCGGGCTGCCGCGGTTCTGCGGCGGTCTGGTCGGCTACTTCGGCTACGACACGGTGCGCTGGATCGAGCCGAAGCTCAAGGGCGGCTGGAGCAAACCGGATGCGATCGGCAGTCCGGACATCCTGCTGCTGCTTTCCGAAGAGCTGGCGGTGGTCGATAACCTGAGCGGCAAGCTGTACCTGGTGGTCTACGGCGATCCGACGCGGCCGGACGGCTATGCCGCCGCCCAGGCGCGGCTGCGCGCGATCGCCGAAGAGCTGCGCCGCCCGGTGCAACTGCCGCGCACCGGGCGTCATGCGCTCGGCGAAGTGCGTTCGAACTTCGGCGCGGAAGCCTTCAAGGCCGCGGTGGCGCGCGCCAAACAATACATCTACGACGGCGACATCATGCAGGTGGTGCTGTCGCAGCGCATGAGCCAGCCCTACGAGGCCTCGCCACTTTCGCTCTACCGCGCGCTGCGGGCGCTCAATCCCTCGCCGTACATGTTCTACTTCGATCTGGGCGGTCAGCACGTGGTCGGCGCCTCGCCCGAGATTCTGGTCCGCCTGGAAGACGGCGCCGTCACCGTGCGGCCGATCGCGGGCACGCGGCCGCGCGGCAAGACGATGGAAGAGGACCTGGCGCTTGCGGAGGATCTGCGCGCCGATCCCAAGGAGATCGCCGAACATGTCATGCTCGTGGACCTGGGCCGCAACGACGTCGGCCGGGTCGCACAGGTGGGCTCGGTCCGCGTGACCGAGAGCATGGTGATCGAGCGCTACTCGCACGTCATGCACATCGTGTCGAACGTCGAGGGCAAGCTGAAGCCGGGACTCGACGCCATCGACGTGCTGCGCGCCACCTTCCCGGCCGGGACGGTGAGCGGCGCGCCGAAGGTGCGGGCGATGGAGATCATCGACGAACTGGAACCGGTGAAGCGCGGTGTTTACGCCGGCGCCGTCGGCTACCTGGGTTTCAACGGCGACATGGATCTGGCGATCGCCATCCGCACGGCCCTGATCAAGGACCGCGTACTGCACGTGCAGGCCGGCGCGGGCATCGTGGCCGACTCGGTGCCCGAGAACGAATGGATCGAGACCTGCAACAAGGCGCGCGCGCTGCTGCGGGCCGCGGAAATCGCCGCGGCCGGCTTCGAGATCGGCCAGGAGGCATGATGCTGCTGATGATCGACAACTACGACTCGTTCACCTACAACCTGGTGCAGTACCTGGGCGAGCTGGGCGAGGACGTGCGGGTGTACCGCAACGACGAGATCACCCTGGAGGAAATCGAGCGCCTGGCGCCGGACCGTATCGTGGTGTCGCCCGGACCGTGCACGCCGAACGAGGCGGGCATCTCCGTGCCCCTGATCCGGCACTTCGCCGGCAGGATTCCCATCCTCGGCGTCTGTCTGGGCCATCAGAGCATCGGCCAGGCCTTCGGCGGCAAGGTGGTGCACGCGCAGAAGGTCATGCACGGCAAGACCAGCGCGGTGCGTCATCGCGACGTCGGCGTGTTCCAGGGGCTGCCGCAGGCGTTCCGGGTGACGCGCTATCACTCGCTGGCCATCGAGCGCGCTTCGCTGCCCGACTGCCTGGAGATCACGGCGGAAAGCGAGGACGGTGAGATCATGGGCGTGCGCCACAAGGAATTTCCGGTGGAAGGGGTGCAGTTCCATCCGGAATCGATCCTGACCGAGCACGGCCATCAATTGCTGCGCAACTTCATCAACCAGTCGAAGAACGCAAGATGAAGATCACGCCCCAGGAAGCACTGCTGCGCACCATCGAGCATCGGGAAATCTTCCACGACGAGATGCTGGACCTCATGCGCCAGATCATGAACGGCGAAGTCTCGCCGGTCCTGATCGCGGCCATCCTCATCGGTCTCCGGGTGAAGAAGGAGACCATCGGCGAGATCACGGCCGCGGCCCAGGTGATGCGCGAAATGGCCACCAAGGTCCAGGTGCGCGATTCGAGCAACCTGCTCGACGTGGTGGGCACGGGCGGGGACGGCGCGCGCACCTTCAACATCTCCACCGCCTCGATTTTCGTCTGCGCCGCGGCCGGCGCGCGTGTGGCCAAGCACGGCGGCCGCGCGGTGTCGAGCCAGTCGGGCAGCGCGGATGCGCTCGAAGCGCTGGGCGCCAACATCAATCTGACGCCCGAGCAGGTGGGCCGGTGCATCGACGAAGTGGGCGTCGGTTTCATGTTCGCGCCCAACCACCATGCGGCGATGAAGCATGCCGCGCCCGTGCGGCGCGAACTGGGCGTGCGCACGCTGTTCAACATCCTGGGGCCGCTCACCAATCCGGCCGGCGCGCCGCGGCAGCTCATGGGCGTCTTCCACGCCGACCTGGTCGGCATCCTGATCCGCGTGCTGGAGCGCCTGGGCGCGCAGCACGCCATGACCGTCTACGGCATGGAAGGGCTCGACGAAATTTCCATCAGCGGCGAGACCATGATCGGCGAGCTCAAGGACGGCCGCATCCGCGAATACACCGTCCATCCGGAGCAGTTCAATCTGCCCGTTCACGATCCCAAGGCATTGCGGGTGGCGAACGTGGAGGAGTCGCGCGCCATGGTGCTGGACGCGCTGACCAACAAACCGGGCGCCGCGCGCGACATCGTCGCGCTCAATGCCGGCGCGGCGATCTATGTCGCGGGCAAGGCCGACTCCTTCGCAGAGGGCGTGGAGACCGCGCTGGAAGTCATCAGGAGCGGCGCGGCCATGGCGAAACTGGAGGAGTTCGTGCGCTTCACCCAGGAGGCGGGGCGTGGCTGACATCCTGCAGCGCATCCTGGCCGTCAAGGCCCAGGAGGTCGAGGCGGCACGGCGCGAAGTGCCGGCCGAGGAGATGCGCGCGCGTGCCCTCGCCGCGCCGCCTCCGCGGGACTTCCTCGGCGCGCTGCAACGGCGCGTGAGGGCGAAGCAGCCGGCCGTCATCGCCGAAATCAAGAAAGCCAGTCCCAGCAAGGGGCTGCTGCGCGAGCACTTCGATCCGGCGGCCATTGCGCGTTCCTATGAGCGGCACGGCGCGGCCTGCCTCTCGGTGCTCACCGACCGTCAGTTCTTCCAGGGCGCGCCCGAATATCTGCAGGCGGCGCGGGCAGCCTGCGCGCTGCCGGTGCTGCGCAAGGACTTCATCATCGATCCCTACCAGGTCGATGAGGCGCGGGCGATGGGGGCGGACTGCATCCTGCTCATCGTGGTGGCGCTCGAGGACGCGCAGATGCGCGCGCTCGAGCGGCGTGCGCACGAACTCGGCATGGCGGTGCTGGTGGAAGTGCACGATGCCGAAGAGCTCGAACGCGCCCTTGCCCTCGAAACCCCGCTGCTCGGCATCAACAACCGCAACCTCCGCACCTTCGATACGCGGCTCGAGACGACGCTGAATCTGCTGCCGCG
>QGUL01000231.1 GCA_003242425.1 Pseudomonadota bacterium
CCATAGAGCAGTCCCCACTTGATGTTCGGCAGCGTCACGCGCCGGAAGATCTGCCAGCCCGAGGCGCCGAGCACCCGCGCCGCCTCCTCTTCCTCCGAACCCTGCGCCTGCATGAGCGGAATCAGCTCGCGCGCGATGAAGGGAAAGGTAACGAAAACCGTCGCCAGAATGATCCCGGGCACGGCGAAGACGATCTTGATGTCGTGCTCCTGCAGCCATGGCCCGAACCAGCCCTGCGCGCCGAACACCAGCACGTAGATCAGACCCGCGATCACGGGCGAGACCGAGAACGGCAGGTCGATCAGGGTGGTGAGCAGGCTCTTGCCGCGGAACTCGAACTTCGCGATCGCCCAGGCGGCCGCCACGCCGAACACCAGGTTGAGCGGCACGGCGATGCCCGCGGCCAGCAAGGTGAGCTTGATGGCGGCGAGCGCATCGGGCTCCACCAGCGCGGCGACGTAGGCGTCGAAGCCCTTGCGGAAGGCCTCGAAGAACACCGCGACGAGCGGCACGAACAGGAACAGGGACAGGAAGGCGAGCGCGATTCCGATCAGCCCCCATTTCACCAGCGGGTGCTCGGAAGTCGCGCTGCGCAGCCGCGCGGCGCCGCGTGCTGCGCCGAAGGAAGGGGAAGCGGTAATGACTGCGGACATGTTCCGGCTCAACGGAGCTTCGCGCCGCGGCGCGACGCCCACCACTGCAACAGGTTGATGACGAACAACAGGAGGAAGGACACGACCAGCATGACCACGGCCAGTGCCGTCGCGCCGACGTAGTCGTACTGCTCCAGCGTGGTGCTGATCAGCAGCGGGGTGATCTCGGTCTTCATCGGCATGTTGCCGGCGATGAAGATCACCGAGCCGTACTCGCCCACCGCGCGTGCGAAGGCGAGCGCGAAACCGGTGAGCAGCGCCGGCACGATGGCCGGGAAAATCACGCGCCTGAAGGTCTGCCAGCGCGAGGCGCCGAGGCTCGCAGCCGCTTCCTCGAGCTCCGGCTCCAGGTCCTCCAGCACCGGCTGCACGGTGCGCACCACGAAAGGCAGGCCGATGAAGGTGAGCGCGATCACCACGCCGAGCGGCGAAAACGCCGCCTTGATGCCGAACTCGGCGAGCCAGCGGCCGATCCAGCCGTTCTGCGCGTAGATGCCGGTCAGCGCGATGCCTGCCACCGCGGTCGGCAGGGCGAAGGGCAGATCGACCAGCGCGTCGACGATGCGCTTGCCCGGGAAGCTGTAGCGCACCAGCACCCAGGCGACCAGTAACCCGAACACCGCGTTGACGGACGCGCCGATCAGCGCGGCGCCGAAAGACAGCTTGTACGACGCCACCACCCGCTCGGTCGTGACCGCCGCCCAGAACTGCTCCCAGGTCAGGGTGAAGGTCTTGAGGAACGCCGAGGACAGCGGGATCAGGACGATCAGCGCCAGGTACAGCAGCGTGAACCCGAGCGCCAGATTGAACCCGGGCAGGACGCTATGGCGCCGTAGCAGCAGCGTGCTCATGATGGCCCTATTTCTTCTGGTAGATCTGGTCGAAGACGCCGCCGTCGTCGAAGTGCTTCTTCTGCGCCTGCTGCCAGCCGCCGAACAGCTCGTCCACGGTGAACAACTTGATCGGCTTGAACTGATGTGCGTACTGCTTCGCCACGCTTTCCACCACCGGACGGTAGTAGTGCTTGGCGGCGATGTTCTGTCCTTCCGGCGAATAGAGATATTGCAGATAGGCTTCCGCCACCTTGCGCGTGCCACGCCGGTCCACGACCTTGTCGACCACGCTCACCGGGTTCTCCGCCGCGATCGACCAGCTCGGATAGACGATGTCGAAGTCCTCGCCCAGTTCCTTCTTGATGAGGAAGACCTCGTTCTCGAAGGTGATCAGCACGTCGCCGATGTTGCGCTGGGTGAAGGTGGCGGTGGCGCCGCGGCCGCCGGTGTCGAGGATCGGCACATTGGCGAACAGCCTGGCGACGAAATCGCGCGCCTGTTCCTCGGTGCCGCCCTTCTTCAACACATAACCCCAGGCGGCGAGATAGGTGTAGCGGCCGTTGCCCGAGGTCTTGGGATTGGGCACGATCACCTGCACGCCGGGTTTGACGAGATCGTCCCAGTCCCTGATGTTCTTCGGATTGCCCTTGCGCACCAGGAACACCGAGGTGGAGGTATAGGGCACGCTGTTGTTGGGCAGGCGCTTCTGCCATTCGGCCGGCACGAGCTGGCCGCGCTGATGGAGCAGATCGATGTCGTTCGCCTGGTTCATGGTGACGACATCCGCTTCGAGACCGTCGGCCACCGCGCGCGCCTGCTTGCTGGAACCGCCGTGCGACTGCTTCACGGTGACGGTCTCGCCGGTCTGCTTCTTCCAGTACTCGACGAAGGCGGCGTTGTAGTCCTTGTACAACTCGCGCGCGACATCGTACGAGGCGTTGAGGATGGTGGCCTCCGCAGCCGCGGGCGCGGCGCCTGCCGCGAGCGACGCTGCAAAGAGGATGAGCAGTAAGCGCTTCAACATGGTGTCTTCTTTGATCTGTGAAAGAAGAAGCGGCCTGCCGGCTGCTCCTCTCGTCAGTTCTTCTCTACCTTGGTGTAACGCAGATAAGGCTTCACCGCGCGGTAGCCCTGCGGGAACTTCTGCTTCAGCACTTCCGGATCGGTGAGCGAGGGCACGATGATGACCTCGTCGCCCGGTTTCCAGTTCACCGGCGTGGCTACGCTGTGGCTGTCGGTGAGCTGCAGCGAGTCGATCACGCGGAGGATCTCGTCGAAGTTGCGCCCCGTGCTCGGCGGATAAGTGATGGTCGCCCGGATCTTCTTCTGCGGATCGATGATGAATACCGAACGCACGGTCGTGGTCGCGCTCGCGTTCGGATGGATCATGTCGTACAGCTCCGAGACCTTGCGGTCGTGGTCGGCGATGATCGGGAAGTTCACCACGCAGCCCTGGGTCTCGTTGATGTCGTTCACCCAGCGCTCGTGCGAATCGACCGGATCGACGGACAAGGCCAGCACCTTGACGTTGCGCTTGTCGAACTCCCCCTTCAGCTTGGCGGTATAGCCGAGCTCGGTCGTGCACACGGGCGTGAAGTCCGCCGGGTGCGAGAACAGCACGCCCCAGCTGTCGCCCAGCCATTCATGGAAACGGATCCTGCCGATGGTCGAGTCCTGCTCGAAATCGGGCGCGGTATCTCCCAGACGTAACGTCGCCATAGCCAGCTCCTTCAATGCCGAGTCAAATAAGCAGGATGCATTTTGAGCCGATGCACTTATTCCGTGAACGAACGGATAGCGATTTCCTTATAAACCGGAACGAATAAGGGCCGCCACGGCGGCCCTTTGCGCCGGCCCGGCTCACTTCGAGCTGTAGATCTGGTCGAACACGCCGCCGTCGGCGAAGTGGGTCTGCTGCGCCTTGCGCCAGCCGCCGAACACTTCGTCGATGGTGAAGAGGTTCACTTTGGGGAAGACCTTGGCGTACTTGGCCGCCACCTTCTCCAGCCGCGGCCGGTAGTAGTTCTGCGCCGCAATCTCCTGCCCTTCCTCGCTGTAGAGGTATTCCAGATAAGCCTGCGCCAGAGCGCGGGTGCCGCGCTTGTCCACGACCTTGTCCACCACCGTCACGGGCGGCTCGGCCAGGATGGAGATCGAAGGCACGATCAGCTCGAACTTGTCCGGACCCAATTCCTTCAGGGCAAGGAAGGCCTCGTTCTCCCAGGAGATGAACACGTCGCCGATACCTCGCTCGACGAAGGTCGTGGTCGAGCCGCGCGCGCCGGAATCCAGCACCGCGACGTTCTTGTAGAGCTTCTTCACGAACTCCTTCGCGTAGGCTTCGTCGCCGCCGGATTTCTTGAGCGCATAGCCCCAGGCGGCAAGGTAGTTCCAGCGCGCCCCGCCCGAGGTCTTGGGGTTGGGCGTGATGACGGAGACACCCGGCTTGATCAGGTCATCCCAGTCCTTGATGCCCTTGGGATTGCCCTTGCGCACCAGGAACACGATGGTCGAGGTGTAGGGCGAGCTGTTCTGCGGCAGACGCTTCTGCCAGTCCTGCGGAATCAGCTTGTGGTCGGCCAGCGCGTCGATGTCATAGGCCAGGGCAAGCGTCACCACATCGGCCTCCAGCCCGTCGATCACCGCGCGCGCCTGCTTGCCCGAACCG
>QGUL01000232.1 GCA_003242425.1 Pseudomonadota bacterium
CGGATTAGGGGCTTGGGGGCCGGGGAAAACTTGAGGCCGTTCCCATAGACCCGTTCCAGCGTTTCGGTACCGAGACCTTCCAGCAGGGCGACGCGGCGGCGCAGCGATTCGGCGAAGTCGATTTCGCCGCTCATCGCCGCCTGGGTGATGTCGCGCACCTCGTTCTTCACGCCCGCGAAATCAGCCAGCTCGTCGATGCATTCGATGGTGATGAGCGTGGAATCCATGTCCATCGCCAGCAGCCCGAAACCGTCCAGACGCTGCGTGGCGGGGACGTAGGCGTAGTCGATCCGCCAGCCGCGGCAGACTTCCACGATTTCCGGCCGCTGCCGTGCTTCACGCAGGCGGAACGCGCGCTCGCCGATGTGCTGCACGCTGCGCGCGCCGCAGAGGACGGCCATGCTCTGCGCGAGGTTCTCCTGCATGTCGGGACCCTGGAGGACGAGGTGGTGCGTGGCGGTGTTCATTGTCTGCTTCCTTTAAGCATCTCCAGCACCTTGCGGATCAGTTGCACACGGTCCTTGAGCGTGACCGAAACGATTTCGATCCGCAGCTTGTCCGGGCCGTTGAGTCGCCAGTGCCGGTGTTTTTGGATGAGTTCGATGATGCGTGCCGGATCGACATCCGGCCGGCTGCCGAATTGCAACAGCACCTGTTCGGCGGTGGCATCGAGCCGCACGATGCCGAGCGGCCGGCCGAGAATCCGCAGCCGGTGGCATTCCAGCAGCGTCTGCGCGGCCTCCGGCAGCGGGCCGAAGCGGTCCACCAGCTCCTCGTGCATGGCGTCGAGCTCGTCCTCGGTCTCGCAATTGGCGAGCCGTTTGTAGAGCGACAGCCGCTCGTGCACGTCCGAGCAGTAGTCGGCCGGCAGCAGGGCCGGCGCGTGCAGGTTGATTTCGGTGGTGACGCCGAGCGGCTGGGTGAGATCGGGCTCTTTGCCTTCCTTCAGCGCCTTGACCGCCGCCTTGAGCATGTCGTTGTAGAGGTTGAAGCCCACTTCGGCGATTTCGCCGCTCTGGGCTTCGCCCAGCACTTCGCCAGCGCCGCGGATTTCGAGGTCGTGCATGGCGAGGTAGAAGCCCGAGCCCAGTTCCTCCATCATCTGGATGGCTTCGAGGCGCTTCTTCGCCTGCGGCGTGAGGCTTTCGAAAGGCGGCGTCAGCAGATAGGCGTAGGCCTGGTGGTGCGAGCGGCCCACGCGTCCGCGCAACTGATGCAATTGCGCCAGGCCGAACTTGTCGGCGCGGTTGATCAGGATGGTGTTGACGTTCGGGATGTCGATACCCGTCTCGATGATGGTCGAGCACAAAAGCAGGTTGTAGCGCTGCTGCACGAAATCGCGCATCACGCGCTCGAGCTCCCGTTCCGGCATCTGCCCGTGGCCGACCACGATGCGCGCCTCGGGCAACAGCGACTGGAGCTTTTCGCGCTGCGTTTCGATGGTGGCGACTTCGTTGTGGACGAAATACACCTGCCCGCCGCGCTTGAGCTCGCGCATCACGGCGTCGCGGATCACGCCGGCCGAGTAGGGCGTGACGAAGGTCTTGATCGCCAGGCGTTTGGCCGGCGCCGTGGCGATGACGGAGAGATCGCGCAGGCCTTCCAGCGACATCGCCAGCGTGCGCGGAATGGGCGTCGCGGTGAGCGTCAGCACGTCCACTTCGGCGCGCAGGGCCTTGAGCGCTTCCTTCTGGCGCACGCCGAAGCGGTGCTCCTCGTCGATGATCACCAGGCCGAGGCGTTTGAACTTCACCTCTTTGGACAGCAGCTTGTGCGTGCCGATGACGATGTCGATGGTGCCGTCGGCCAGACCCTTGAGCGTCGCGGCCGCCTCCTTGCCGGTGCGGAAGCGCGACAGTTCCGCGATGCGCACGCCGAAGTCGGCGAAGCGGTTGCTGAAGGTCTGGTAATGCTGTTCGGCAAGGAGCGTGGTGGGCGCGAGCACCGCGACCTGCCTGCCGTCGGCCACGGCGACGAAGGCCGCGCGCAATGCCACTTCGGTCTTGCCGAAGCCGACATCGCCGCAGACCAGCCGGTCCATGGGCTTGCCGCTGCGCATGTCTTCGATGACGGCGTTGATCGCGGCGGCCTGGTCCGGCGTTTCCTCGAAGCCGAAGCCTTCGGCGAAGGCTTCCAGATCGTGGGGGCGGATCTCGAACTTGTGTCCCTGACGCGCGGCGCGCATGGCGTAGAGGTTCAACAGTTCCGCGGCGGTGTCGCGCACCTGCGCCGCGGCCTTGCGTTTCGCGCGTTCCCATTGATCGCTGCCCAGCCGGTGCAAGGGCGCCGATTCGGGCGGCCCGCCGGCATAGCGGCTGATGACGTGCAATTGCGCAACAGGCACGTAGAGCTTGTTCTCGTCCGCGTACTCGATGAGCAGGAATTCCGTCTCGCCTTCGCCCACGTCCATGGTGACGAGGCCGCGGTAGCGGCCGATGCCGTGCGTCTCGTGCACCACGGGATCGCCGATCGACAGCTCCGACAGGTCGCGCAGCATGCCTTCGACGCTGCTGCGCTTCTGCTGATCGCGGCGGGTGCGCGTGCGGACGGTGCCGGTGTAGAGCTCCGCCTCGGTGATGACGGCGATGCCTTCCTCGGGATAGACGAAGCCGTTGTAGAGCGGTGCGATGCCGAGCATCAGCCGGGCATCGCTCGCCAGGAATTCGGCGAAGCTGCCGCAAGGCTGCGGCCGCAGACCGTACTCGGCGAAATACTCGCTCATGGTCTGGCGCCGGCCGGGCGAATCAGCGAGCAGCAGCACGCGCAGCTCGTGGGCGGCGAGGAATGCTTTGAGCTTGTGCAGCGGATCGGCGGCGCGGCGCTCCACCGCCACGTCGGGGAGCGCCATGGTCTGCATCGCGTCGCTGTCGTCGCGCGCGAGCGCCGGTTCCTGAATGTCGATGCGCTTGAATTCCTTGAGCGCGACGAAGAAATCCTCCGCGCTCAGGAACAGGGCGGCGGGCGGAAAGATCGGCCGGGTGCGGTCGCCTTTCAGCAGGTTGTAGCGCGATTGCGCGTCGCGCCAGAAGGCCTCGATCGCGCCGTGCACGTCGCGGTGCAGGGCCACGGTCGCATCGGGCGGCAGATAATCGAACAGCGTGCCGGTCTGCTCGAAGAACAGCGGCAGGTAGTACTCGATACCGGCCGGAGCGATGCCGTTGCTGACGTCCTTGTAGACCGGGCATTTCGACGGATCGCCCTCGAAGGTTTCGCGGAAGCGCGCGCGGAAGCGCGTGCGCGCCGCCTCGTCCATCGGGAATTCGCGTGCCGGCAGCAGCCGCACTTCGTTGACCTTGTAGATCGTGCGCTGGGTATCGACGTCGAAGGTGCGCAAGCTGTCGATCTGGTCGTCTATGAGATCGATGCGATAGGGCACGGCGCTGCCCATGGGGAACAGGTCGATCAGGCCACCGCGTACGCAGTACTCGCCGGGCGCCATCACCTGCGTGACGTGGTTGTAACCTGCCACCGTGAGCTGATGCCGCAAGGCGTTGAGATCGAGCCGTTCGCCCTGCTTGAGGAAGAAGGTGTAGCCGGCGAGATAGGCGGGCGGCGAGAGCCGGTAGAGCGCCGTCGAGGCGGGCACGATCACCACGTCGCAGTTGCCGGTGGTGAGGTGGTAGAGCGTTTCCAGGCGCTCGGACACCAGGTCGTGGTGCGGCGAGAAGGTGTCGTAGGGCAGGGTTTCCCAGTCCGGGAACAGGCTCACGCGCAGTTCGGGGGCGTACCAGCCGATTTCCTCGCGCAGCCGCTGGGCGTCCACCGCCGAGGCGGACACGACGATCAACGGCCGCGACTGCCGCGCGTAACGCGCGAGCGCCAGCGCATCCGATGAACCGTACAGCTTGCCGAAGCGCACGCGCCGGGCGACGCCTGCCGATGGAGAGAGTGTCTGCACAATGCCAATCACATCAGGCCGCCGTACGATGCGGCGGCACAAACGACAAAACCCGCGTAAGGCCTCAAGAGGACTTGAGCATTACGCGGGGCGAATGCGATGCCGCGCGCAGGCGCGGCACGGGAGCCGTTATTATACGGGCTTCGCCGGCACCGCTTCCGCCCGGCCTCTCGAACGACGACCATGAGCGATCGCTTGTACGGGCTCATCCCCGCCGCGGGGACAGGCGCCCGTCTGGGTGGGGAC
>QGUL01000233.1 GCA_003242425.1 Pseudomonadota bacterium
CACCATCCTCACGGCCGACGGCGGTTTGAGCGGCACCTTCGGTCCGGTGACATCGAATTACGCCTTCCTCGATCCGGCACTCGAATACGGCCTCAACGATGTACGTCTGACGCTCACGCGCAACGACATCGCTTTCGCCAGCGTCGCGCAGAGCAGAAACCAGCGGGCAGTGGCAGGCGGTTTGGAAAGTCTTCCGCTGACCAATCCGCTCTATATGGCGGTGGCAGGACTTACGGCCGAGGAGGCAGCACAAGCTTTCAATGCCTTGTCCGGTGAAGTGCACGGAAGCACCACGTCCGCGTTGTTCGGCGTCGGGAGTGCTGCGCGAACGTTGCCGCTGCGTCATCTGCGCGCCAATCTCAGCGCGGGCATGCTGCCCGGCGCGCCGATCGCACAGGCCGATAGCGGTGCATCGGTTCCCCCTTCGGCATTGCCGCAATCGGCGGCGCAACCGATGTGGGTCGAAGTGCTGGGCAACTGGCAACGACTGGACGACGACGGCAACGCCGCGAGCGTCGAACACAATACCGGCGGCATCTTCCTCGGCGGCGATCATGCGATCGGCAACGGCTGGCGCATCGGCGGCGCCTTCGGTTACGCGGACAGCCGCATCAAGGTCGATGCGCGCCGTTCCAAAGCGGATGTGGACAGCTACAGTCTGGCGGCGTACGCGGGCAAAGGTTTCGAGCAGGGGCAGGGCAAACTCAACGTGCTGCTGGGTGCGACGCACACCTGGCACGGCATCGACAGCGAGCGCGACGTGTCGGTCGGCGGTTTGAACCAGCATCTCAAAGCCGACTACGACGCGAAGACGCTGCAGTTCTTCACCGAAATCGGTTATGCCTTGCCGGTCGGCAATGGGTACACTATCGAGCCGTTCGTCGGTCTGGCGTGGTCCGAACTGCGCACGGACAGCTTCAGCGAATCGGGCGGTTCGGCGGCGCTTAGCGCAAAACGTGCGCGCAACGACACGGTGACGAGCACGTTGGGCTTGCGTGCAAGCGTCGAAGCACGATGGGGCGCGCGCAAAGCGCGGCTGCACGGCACCCTGGGGTGGCGTCATGCGGAAGGCGATGTCGCGCCGCGGACGACGTTCGCCTTCGACGGTGGTCAGTCGTTCACGGTTGCGGGGACGTCCATCGCGCGCAATGCCGCGCTGGTGGAACTGCGCGGCGATGTCGCGCTGTCGCGCAATGCCACCGCGAGCCTTTCCTACACCGGCCAATACGGCGAAGGGAACAAGGAGCACACGGCGAGTGTGAATCTGCGCTGGCGGTTCTGATCGGGCGTGACGCGGCGATCGCCGCGATGCCAAGGCACATATCCTGCAACCGCATGCGTCGGCGTGCACCGTCGAAATCGGCGCTGATCGTTTGGCTTCAGGCCAGATGGCCGTGTTCCGGCCCAAGGCGGCGGTGCGCATGGTCGCGCTGCTGCCGTCGCATCTCATGCTGCTGGGCGGCGAGCCGGTCGGTCCGCGTCACATCGAGTGGAACTTCGTTTCCTCTTCCAAGGAGCGCATCGAGCAGGCGAAGGCCGATTGGCGGACCGGCCGCATGAAGCTGCCCGATCTCGATCGCGACGAATTCGTGCCGCTGCCCGGCGAGCCTGCCGCGGCGCCCAATCCCATGAGCTGAGGTCACTGCAGCAGATCGATGACGTCGCGCGCGACTTCGCCGCGCGCCGCGCCGGCAGGCATGAAGCGGCCGCTTTCCACATCCAGCACATCGACGCGGCCTTCTTCGATGAGGTAGTGCCAACCGTGCAGATAGATCTGCCCCTTGCGCACGCGCGAGGCCACCATCGGATAGCCCATCAACCGTTCCAACTGCAGCACGATGGAGCGCTGTTCGGTGCGGCGCAGCGCTTCTTCCGTCGCCTGGACGGGCATGACGGCGTCCCGGCCCAGTTCCAGCCATTCGCGCATGTGCACCGCCTCCGGATGCGGATCGGCGTACAGGGCGCGGATCGCGCCGCAATGGCTGTGGCCGCACACCACGATGTCGCGCACGTCGAGGTGCAGCACCGCGAACTCGATCGCGGCGCAGGTGCCGTGATAGCCGTGCGAGGCGTCGAAAGGCGGCACGAAACTGCCGACGTTGCGCACCACGAACAGCTCGCCCGGTCCGCTCGCGGTGAGCAGATGCGGCACGAGCCGCGAATCGGAACAGCCGATGAACAGCGTGGTCGGGCGCTGGCCCCGATCGACCAGGGCGCGGAACTCGCGCCTGAACTGGGGAAAGTAACGCTTCTCGAAGCGGCGCAGGCGTTTCAGCAGATCGTCGGGCATGGGTCAGCCGGGAGCGGAGAGCCGTGCGTCGGCCGCGCTCATTGCACCAGCGGCGTTTCCGCGCCTTCGAGATCGACCCCTTCGATCTGCGCCTGCCCGGCGAGGATGCGCACGTACTGCGCCAGCGCCTTTGCGCGCACCTGCAGGGCGAGCCGCTCCGCGATCCGTGCTTTCACCGCCGGGAAGGGCAGTTGCCGTCCGGCGATGCGTCGGTCGACGGCGACGATGTGGAAGCCGTAGCGCGTGTTGACCAGGCGCGGCAGCAGGCCGGTGTAATTGCTCTCGAACAGCGCGTGATCGAACTCCGGTACGCATTCGCCGCGCGTCACCTGGCCGAGGTTGCCGCCCTGCTGTCCGGAGGGGCAGTTGGAGAGCTGCTGGGCGAGGACCTCGAAGCGTTCAGGATTCGCGCGCACTTCCGCCAGCGTCTCCTCTGCCTTGCGGCGCAACGCCTCGACCGGCGTGCCGGGCGTGAGGGCGAACAGGATGTGCCGCGCCGCGACCAGATCGCCGCTGCGAAAGTCGTCGCGGTGCGTGTCGTAGTAGCGCCGGCATTCCGCCTCGGTGGGCTCGGGCGTGCGCGCCTCCAGATCGAGCAGGCGTTCGATCGCCTCGTCGATATCGGTGTCGTCCTTCAGGAGCTGCATCTGCGCCGCACGCTGGAGCAGAAGCTCGCGTACCGCTGCAAGACGCAGCTCGGCCGGGCTGTCGCCGTGGACCGGAACGCCGTTGACGGAAGCCATGTGCCGGTTCCTTCCGGCGGAGGCCGCTCGGGATACGTTCCCCTTCATGACCGGACCTTCGCCTCTTCCAGTTTCGCTATCGCCGGCTGCACGGCCTGCGCGGGAGCGGTCACGGGTGCCGTGGCCGGGGCGGCAGGGTGGGGCCGCATGGGGCCGACGCGCCGTTTGGTGCGCACGAGCTGCGGCGCGCGGAAGGCGTAGGTGACCGCCGCGAAGCCGCTCCACACGTGTACAAGGCGCGTGAAGGGGAAGACGAGGAAGATCGTCATGCCGAGGAACATGTGCGCCTTGAACACCCAGGAGGTGTCGGCCACCAGTTCCGCCGCGCCGGCGCGGAAGGTCACGATGCGCTGCGCCCATTCGGCGAGCTGCATCATCACGCTGCCGTCCAGATGCAGCGCGGACAGGGGCAGCGTCGCCAGACCGAGCGCGAGCTGCAGCCACAGCAGCACGGCGATCAGGATGTCGCTCGGCTTGCTGGTCGCGCGGATGCGCGGATCGCTGAGGCGCCGGTGCAGGAGCAGCGTGAGCCCGACGAAAGCGAGCGCGCCGGCGATGCCGCCGGAAACCATCGCCACCAGCTGCTTGGTACCGGCGCTGATGAAATGCTCGTAGAGGAAGTGCGGCGTGAGCATGCCGAAGAAATGACCGAAGAACAGGAACAGCACGCCGATGTGGAACAGGTTCGAACCGAGCCGCAACTGACCGCGGCGCAGCAGTTGCGAGGAATCGCTCTTCCAGGTGTACTGCTCGCGGTCGAAGCGCAGCAGACTGCCGACGAGGAACACCGCCAGGCAGATGTAGGGGTAGTAGCCGAACAGGAATTGGTCGAGGTAAGTCATGGTCTCTTTTCCTCATGCGGTGCGCTTGACGAGACGGATCACCGACTGCGCGGGTGTCCGGCCGGCGGTGCAGGCCGCACCGGCGAAAGCGGGCGCTTCGGCCCATTCCTCGTCGAGCGATTGTTCGGGTTGCGGTTGCGGGCGCGCGTCGGGGTTCAGGCCTTCCGCGCCGATGAAAGCGAGCAGCGCGGCGAACACCGCGGCGTAGCGGCTGCCGCTCGGCCGCAGGCGTTCGCCGATTGCGCGCAGGATGTGCGCG